>NZ_BAAILO010000412.1:91637-121225 GCF_054589115.1 Cupriavidus sp. 8B
GGCGCGCCGTACGCCGCGCAGGACTTCCGGTGGCCCCAGGTCCGCCAGCGTCGCGGCGACGCGCCGCACGTCGGCAGCGGTGATGATGCCGTCCGCGCCCATTGGGGTGACCATCGCCAGGTCCACGTCGAGCTGGCGCGCCAGGGCGCGCACGGCTGGCACTGCCCGCACCGCGCCGCCGCCACGGGACAGGGCGGCGGGCGCTTCCGCGACCACCTGCGTGCCGACCTTGACATCGCCCACCACTGCGCCGGCGTCCTCCTGCCCGCCGGCGCCTTCGAAGCCCGCCAGCGGCGCGCCAAGATGCACGATCTCGCCCGGCTGGGCAAACAGCTTGGCGACCTGTCCGGCGTAGGGCGACGGTATCTCGACGATCGCCTTGGCGGTCTCGACCGAAACCAGCGGTTGGTCGGCCGCCACCGTGTCGCCGGGTTTGACGTGCCATTCGGTGATCTCGGCTTCCTGCAGGCCTTCGCCCAGGTCGGGCAATTTGAAGATCTTCATCGAAGCTCCCAGGAAAGACGTCAAGCGGCCATGGCCTTGCGGGCCGCGTCGGCGATCCGCGCCACGCTGGGCAGGTACTCGTACTCGAGCCTGGCCATCGGCACCACGGTGTCGTAGCCGGTGACGCGCTGCACCGGCGCGGCCAGCGAGTACAGCCCCGCATCGGCGAGGTTCGCCGCGATCTCGGCACCGAAGCCGGCGCTGCGCGGCGCCTCGTGGACGATGACGCAGCGTCCGGTCCTGCCGACCGATTCCAGTATGGTTTCCATATCGAGCGGCTTGAGCGTAGCGACGTCGATGACCGCGGCGGAGATGCCTTCGTCCAGCAGCAGGTCAGCCGCGGCCTGCGTCTCCTGCAGCATCGCACCCCAGCTCACCAGCGTGATGTCGTCGCCGTCGCGCAGCGTGAAGCAGGTATCGAGCGGCAGCGCCTCGCCGTTGTCCGGCACCTCCTGGCGGAACAGGCGGTAGAGCCGGGTCGGTTCGAGGAACACCACCGGGTCGGGGTCCTGCATGGCCGCCAGCAGCAGGCCGTAGGCGCGCGCCGGGGAGGACGGTATCACCACCCGGATGCCGGGAATATGGGCAAACATGGCCTCGGGGCTTTCGGAGTGATGCTCCGGCGCATGGATGCCGGCGCCAAAGGGAGAGCGCAGCACCATCGGGCAGCTCAGCCTGCCGCGCGTGCGGTGGCGCAGGCGGCCGGCATGGTTGATGATGTGGTCGATGGTCGGGTAGATAAACCCGGTGAACTGGATCTCCATCACGGGCACCAGCCCCATTGCGGCCATGCCGATCGCGGCCCCGGCGATGCCCGACTCTGCCAGCGGTGTGTCGATGACGCGCTCGGCGCCAAAGCGGGCCTGCAGGCCCGCCGTGGCGCGGAACACGCCGCCATTCACACCGATGTCCTCGCCGAGCAGTACCACGCGCGGGTCGTGCTCCAGCGCATAGGCCATCGCCTGGTTGACGGCTTCGACCAGATTGATTTCAGCCATGATCCGGTTCACTCCCGATAGTCCCGGCGCCCGGGGAAAAGCGCTGCGCGGTTGTCAACTGCGTCTCCAGCGCCTTGGGCAGGCTGGCATGCAGGTGATCGAACATCGCCGCCGTCTTCGGCAGGGGCGTTGCCAGATAGGCCTCCACCGCGGCCGCCACTTGCGCCGCGCAAGCCTTGCCAAGCGCTTCTTCGCGTGCCGCATCCCATGCGCCGAGCCGCAGCAGATAGTTGCGCAGCCTCGCCACCGGTTCCAGCAGCCAGTGCTGTTTGACCTGTTCGCTGTCGCGGTAGCGCGAGGCATCGTCCGCCGTGGTGTGGTCGCCCAGCCGGTAGGTGATCGCTTCGACCAAGGTGGCGCCTCCGCCGGTGCGGGCCCGTTCCAGCGCTTCGAGCGTGACCTGCCGCACCGCAACAACATCATTGCCATCCACCTGCAGGCCAGGGATACCGGCCGCGATGGCCTTTTGCGCGAGCGTCTGCGCGGCGGTCTGCTGGCTGCGCGGCATGGAGATCGCCCACTGGTTGTTGTTGACGACCAGCACAAGCGGCGCTCGCCAGGCGCCCGCCATATTCATGCCTTCGTAGAAATCGCCTTTCGAGGTGCCGCCGTCGCCCAGCAGGCAAACCGCGACGCGCGGCTCGCGCCGCAGCTTCATGGCGTAGGCAATGCCGGCAGCGTGGCAGACCTGGTTGCCGATCGGCACGCAGTTCGCAAAATCATGCGGCGCCGCCGCAAAATCATTGCCGCGCTCGTCGCCACCCCAGTACAGCAGGCTCTCTGTCATGGAGACACCGCGCTGGAACTGCGCGGCGTGATCGCGGTAGGAGGGCACCAGCACGTCTTCCGTGCGCATCGCGCTGGCCACGCCGACCCCGACCGCCTCCTGGCCAAGCGCGGAAGCGAACGTACCGATCTGGCCAGTGCGCTGCAGCGCAATGGCCTTGAGGTCGAACTGGCGTGTGAGCACCATGGCCCGGTAGAGCGGGATCAGGGCCTCGGGATCGAGCGCAAATGCTGGCAGCGCCTGGGTCGGCTCACCTTGTGGATCGAGAAACTGCGTGTAGCCGATTTCGAATGTTGCGATGGTCGCCATGGCATGCCCTTTGTTCTTGTGTTCCAGTCTTGCACTGGGGGCTGTCTTCTTCTGTGCGCTTCGCCGCTCAAGGAACTGCAACGCGCGCGCTCCACCGGCACGTCAATGCTTGGGGCCCTTCATCGCCTCGGCTTCCCTGGCCGCCATCCGCTCCTCACCGGCCTCGATCGGGTCCATGGCCTCGTCGACCGAAGCCGCCGCGCGCTCGGCGGCCGCGTTGGCTTCTTCGGCGGGGGAATCGAAATCCTCGTCCTCAAAGCTTGGCGGCCTCAGCATATCCGCGAGCATGGCGGCTAGCTCAGGTGTATCCCATGGCGCACTACGCTGCTTTTTCTTCTTGATGTAGTGCCTGACTTCCGCATCCTGTTCCGGGGTCAGGGGAAGACCGCGAAAGGTGCGTTGAGGGTCAATGGCGTCCATCATGGTGCTCCGCAGGGTTGTCCCGTTTTCAGTGTAGCGCTATTGCGGCGGTTAGGGCGATTTCGGGAATTCGCCGGGCGCCGCGGGAACACAGCTTGATGCTGCCGGCGATGGCAGGTTTTCGACCCGCCTGGCGCTCGCATGCGCGCGGCGCGGCGATCACTCGGGCCCGATGCCATCGCGGCTCGATAGCATCGCGATCAGGAAGTCCCGGAACACACGCACCACCTCCGCATGGGTCCTGCCTTGCAGGGTCTGGACCTCGATACTGCGGTCGCTCATCGCGCGGTCCCGGATGGGGACCGCGCACAAGCCGCGCTCTTCCAGCAGCAGGCGCACCGAGACTTCGCTCGCCAGCGTGACGGCATCGTTCAGCCGCGCGAAGTTCAACAGGGTCTCGACGTAGTTACTGGTGAGTACCGGGTCGACCGTCACGCGCTGCCGGATGCAGGCAATGTCGAACACCTGGCGCACGGTGGTATCCGTGTCCGGCAGGGCCATCGGATAACCCTGCAGCTGGGACAACGTGACCTGCCTGGACTTCGCCAGGGGATGGTCGGCACGCATGATGGCAAGGCCGGGGGCCGGCTGGCGATGCTCCACCTTGACGTCCTTCTGCCCGATACGGCTGTAGTTGAAGACCATGCCGATATCGCATTCTCCCTGGCGCACGCGGCGGGTGACTTCGGCCGGCGCATCCACCGATAGCTGGAAGCGGATGCCGCGATACTTCGCTCGGAACGCCTCGATGACGCTCGGCAGGAACTGGATGGCGAAGCCTTCCGAGCTGGCGATGCGGACATGGCCGGAGCCGAGCCCTTGCAACGCCAGCACGTCGGCCACGACCCGCTCTGCCTCGAAGCTGGCTTTGCGGGCATGCGTGGCTAGGAGCTCGCCTGCGGCGCTGAGGACCATCCCCCGTGGCCGCCGCTCGAACAGGACCACCTCCAGGGCCTCCTCCAGGCCGGCAATCTGGCGGCTGACGGCGGATCCGGCGACATTCAGGTGCGACGCCGCCTCGCTGATCGAGCCGCAACGGACCACTTCCAGGAAATAGCGCAGCGCTGTGCTCTGCAAGCGATGGGACTGGGGCACGGCTTCTCCGGCTGGATGGATGGGGTTGCGCAGCTTGCAAGGTTTGCCTAGTTTCTACGGTTTGCAAAAAAGGCAAACCAGGCATCTGAATTCTATGCTTTTCGCAACGTTTGCAAGGCACTAGGATGCAACATCGCCGCCTGGGAAGGCGCCCGCACGAACGATTCGCGCAACGTTGGAAGGAATGCAGAGACATGAGTCGCACACAAGCCGTCGAACTCGCGGCCCGCTACTTTGACGACGGCAGCTTCGAGCGGGTGCTCCGCCAACGCGTGGCGATGCGCACGGAAAGCCAGAATCCCGCCAGCGCCGCCATCCTCACGGCCTACCTGACCGACGAGATCGGGCCGCAGCTCGATACCCTGGGATTCACCTGGAAGCTCGTCGACAACCCCATCCCTGGCGGCGGGCCATTCATGCTGGCACAACGGCTGGAACCCGAGGCCGCCTTCACTCTGCTGACCTACGGACACGGTGATGTGGTGCGCGGGCAGGACGCGCAATGGCGGCCGGGCCTTGGCCCCTGGGAGGTGACGCTTGATGGCGACCGCTGGTATGGCCGCGGCACGGCCGACAACAAAGGCCAGCACACCATCAACCTGGCCGCGCTGGCCCAGGTGCTGGCGCTGCGCGAGGGCCGGCTCGGCTACAACGTCAAGATGATTCTCGAGATGGGGGAGGAAACCGGCTCGCCTGGCTTGCGGGAAGTGTGCGCAAGGTACGCGGACGAACTGGCGGCGGACGTGTTCATCGCCTCGGACGGGCCGCGCGTGGCCGCTGGGCGGCCGACGATCTTCCTGGGGTCGCGCGGGTTCTGCAACGTCAGGCTTGGCGTCAACCTGCGCGAAGGCGCGCATCACTCCGGCAACTGGGGCGGCCTGCTGAGCAACGCCGGCACGCGGCTTGCGCATGCGATCGCCAGCGTGGTGGATGCCAGGGGCAGGGTGCTGGTGCGCGGGCTGTTGCCCGATGGGTTGCCGGACAACGTTCGCGCGGCACTGCGCAACATCGAGGTTGGCGGTGGCCCGTCCGATCCCGAGATCGATCCCGGCTGGGGCGAGCCAGGCTTGTCGCCCACCGAGCGCGTGTACGGATGGAACACGTTCGAGGTGCTGGCCTTCAAGACCGGGAATCCCGACGCTCCGGTGGGGGCGATTCCCGGCCACGCGTTCGCCCTGTGCCAGATCCGCTTTGTGGTGGGCAGCGACAGCGCCAGCTTCGTGCGCCATCTGTGCGAGCACTTGGACGCCCATGGCTTCCAGGATGTGGAGGTCCAGCCGGATGGCGAGCCGATGCAGGCCACCCGCCTGGATCCGGACGATGCCTGGGTGCGGTGGGCCCTGGCGTGCGTGCAGCGCACCACGGGAGAGCCGCCGGCGCTGCTGCCGAACTTTGGCGGATCGCTGCCCAACGATGTGTTTGCGCACGTGCTGGGCTTGCCCACGCTCTGGTTTCCGCATTCGTATCCGGCCTGCAGCCAGCATGCGCCCAACGAGCACCTGTTGGGTAGCGTCGCCAGGCAGGCGCTGCAGGTCATGGCGGGCGTGTTCTGGGACCTCGCCGAAGACGGCGCTGCCATTGCCGGCAGCCGGTCGCGGGGCGCGTGAAGGGACGGCGGCGGCCGGTGCGCGCCTTGCCGCGCCCTTAGCCCGTCAGATCGGAAACTGCGTTGTCGACAGCACCTGCTTGAGCACCATGAACGAGCGGATCTGGCGGACACCCGGCAGGTAAAGCAGCTGCTCCGCATGGAGGCGATTGAAGCTCTCGCTGTCCTTGGTGCGCAGCATCATGAAGTAGTCGAACTCGCCCGTCACCACATGACACTCCATGCATCCAGACACTTGCTGGGCGGCCTTCTCGAACGCCGAGAAGGATTCCGGCGTGGACCGGTCCAGCACCACGCCGATCATCACCAGCATGCCCGCGTCCAGCGCGGCCGGGTTCAGCAGCGCCACGATCCCGCGAATCAGGCCGAGTTCCTTGAGCCGCTCCACGCGCCGCAGGCACGCCGGCGGGCTCAGGCTGACCTTGGCTGCCAGCGCCACATTCGAGATCGAAGCATCGCGCTGGAGTGAGCGCAGGATGGCCTTATCGGTGCGATCCAATGCCTCGGAAAGTGGCGCGGGATGCTCTGATTTGGTGCGCAATTTTGTTTCGTCCATGACGTTCTATAAAAAACAAACAGGTAAAAATCAGTCGTTCATATTTTTTATAGTGCATAAATAGATTGATATTTGCAACCACGTTTCGTGCGTTTTTTTCTAGGATTGACTCCATCGCAGCATCAACGAAAGGTGACTCCACATGCCTGTGTTCTTTGCCAGTCTTGATGCCTGGATTCCCGCCCTCCACCCACGAAACCCACGAAACCCAGGAGTTGCCACCATGAATCTCAAACGCTTTCCCCGCCACCAACTGACCTTCGGCCCCACGCCCATCCAGCCGCTCAAACGCCTGAGCGCGCATCTCGGCGGCAAGGTCGACCTCTATGCCAAGCGCGAGGACTGCAACAGCGGCCTGGCGTTCGGCGGCAACAAGACGCGCAAGCTCGAGTACATCATTCCGGACGCGCTTGCCCAAGGCTGCGACACGCTCGTCTCCATCGGCGGCATCCAGTCGAACCAGACGCGCCAGGTGGCTGCCGTGGCGGCGCATCTCGGCCTGAAGTGCGTGCTGGTGCAGGAAGATTGGGTGAACTATTCAGACGCCGTCTATGACCGCGTTGGCAATATCCAGATGTCGCGCATCATGGGCGCCGACGTGCGCCTGGTCAGCGATGGCTTCGATATCGGGATCCGCAAGAGCTGGGAAGAGGCCATGGAGAGCGTGCGCCAGGCGGGCGGCAAGCCCTACCCGATCCCGGCGGGGTGCTCCGAGCACCCGCTGGGCGGCCTGGGCTTCGTCGGCTTTGCGGAAGAAGTGCGCGCGCAGGAAGCGGAACTCGGCTTCAAGTTCGACTACATCGTGGTCTGCTCGGTGACCGGCAGCACGCAGGCCGGCATGGTGGTCGGCTTCGCCGCCGATGGCCGGGCCAACCGCGTGATCGGCATCGACGCATCGGCCAAGCCGGAGCAGACCCGGGCGCAGATCCTGCGCATTGCCAGGAACACCGCGCACCTGGTGGACCTGGGCCGCGATATCACCGACGACGACGTGGTGCTCGACACGCGCTACGGCGGCCCGGAGTATGGCCTGCCTTCCGAGGAAACCCTCGAGGCCATCCGGATGAGCGCCAAGCTCGAGGGCATGATGACCGACCCCGTCTACGAAGGGAAATCGATGCAGGGCATGATCGACCTGGTCCGCCGCGGCGAATTCCCGGCAGGCTCCAAGGTGCTTTACGCCCACCTCGGCGGCGCTCCGGCGCTGAGCGCCTACAGCTTCCTGTTCCGGAACGGCTGATCCCGCCTGCGCGCCTGCCTGCGCGCACCTGGCTGTCCCTTGGTGCCGGTGGTTGAACGCCGGCATCAAGGGCAGCCTGTTTGACACAGCCCCACTTTGCTCCCCGTCGCTCAATCACAGGAGTCGCGAATGAACGTCGTTCCACGAAGCGTTTCGATGGCGGTGAAGGCGCTGTCGCTGCTGGGCGTTGCCCTATGCGCCGCGCCTGCGCAGGCCCAGGGCTATCCCGCCAGGCCGGTCGTGCTGGTGGTGCCGTTTCCGCCCGGCGGGGCGGTAGACATCATTGGACGCCTGGTCGGCAAGAAGCTGGGCGATCGTCTCGGCCAGCCCGTGGTCATCGAGAACCGCGCGGGCGCCGGCACCATCGTTGGCGCCGGCTACGTGGCAAAGGCCGCGCCCGACGGCTACACGCTGTTCATCAGCTCAGGCTCGACCTTCACGGTCAATCCCGCCATCAACGCCAACCTGCCCTACGATCCGGTGAAGAGCTTCGAGCCGATCGGCCTGGTCGCGCGGGTGCCCTTGATCCTGCTGGCCAATCGCGATGTGCCGGTGGACAACCTCAAGCAGATGATGGCGGCGGTGAAGGCCACGCCGGGGAAATACGCCTACGGCTCGTTCGGCAATGGCACCACCGGCCATTTCGCGGGCGAGATGATCCTGGGCGCCACCGGCATGCAGCTCCAGCACATTCCCTACAAGGGCAGCGCCCCGGCCATTGCCGACCTGATCGGCGGGCAGATTCCCTTCTCGGTCGACACCATTGCGGCGTCCCTCCCGCATATCAAGAGCGGCAGGATCAAGGTGATCGCGGTGGCAGGCGCCAGGCGCGCGACGCTGCTGCCGGAGGTTCCCACCGTCGCAGAATCCGGCTTCCCCGGCTTCGATGCGGATTCATGGGTGGCGATCGCGGCCCCGCGTGGCCTGCCGCCCGACGTCAAGTCACGGCTGGAGAAAGCCCTGGCGCAGGCCATGAAAGACCATGAGATCCAGGAAAAATTGGTGGCCAACGGCCTGGAGCCGTCCTATGCAACGCCGGAACAAGTCGGGACCATGATCGACAAGGACCTGCCGCGCATGCGGGCCATCGCCCAGAAGGCCAACATTCAGGCAAATTGAGCCGGGCGGTTGCCGGCGGGAGCGTATCAAAATGGCGTCTCGTGACCGATTCGGTTCCACCCTGGCGGTCGATTCGATCGCGCAGACGGATCCGCAGGAGCTTCAGGAATGGTGCGACGCGCTCGACGGCGTGTTGTCGGCCTGGGGCCCGCAGCAGGGCAAGGAGCGCGCCTGCGCCATCCTGGATGCGCTGCTGGCGCATGCCAGGCAGCACCGCTTGCAGTGGCGGCCAGAACAGGTGACGCCGTACCTGAACACCGTGCCGGTGGAAGCGCAACCGGCCTATCCCGGCGACCTGGAGATGGAGCAGCGCCTGTCGGCCATCCTGCGCTGGAATGCGCTCGCCATGGTGGTGCGCGCCAACCAGGCGCATGGCGAGCTCGGCGGCCACATCGCGAGCTATGCCTCGGCGGCCGACCTGTTCGAGGTTGGCTACCAGCATTTCTTCCGCGGCCCCGGTGCCGCGCAAGGCGGGGATCTCGTCTTCTTCCAGCCGCATTCGGCGCCCGGCGTCTATGCGCGCGCCTTCCTGGAAGGCCGGCTGGACGAAGCATCGCTGTGCCACTACCGGCAAGAGATCGTTGCCGAAGGCAAGGGCGTGCGCGGCCTGAGTTCCTATCCGCACCCATACCTCATGCCGGACTTCTGGCAGTTCCCGACCGGGTCGATGGGCATCGGCCCGCTCAACGCCATCTACCAGGCGCGTTTCATGCGCTACCTGGAAAACAGAGGGTTGAAAGCGACCAGCGAGCGCCGCGTCTGGGGCTTCTTCGGCGATGGCGAGATGGACGAGCCGGAGTCGATTGCGGCACTGACGCTAGCCGCCCGGGAGAAGCTGGACAACTGCACGTTCGTCATCAACTGCAATCTTCAGCGCCTGGACGGGCCGGTGCGCGGCAACGGGCGCATCGTCGATGAACTCGAGGCCTTGTTCGCGGGGGCGGGATGGCAGGTCGTCAAGTGCCTGTGGGGGTCGGAGTGGGACGCGCTGCTGGCACGTGACCACGATCACGCCATCAGCCGCGCGTTCGCGCAGACCGTGGACGGAGAATTCCAGACGCTCTCGGCCAACGATGGCGCGTTCAATCGCGAGAACTTCTTCAGCAAGACGCCGGCGCTGCGGGCGCTGGTCGAGCATCTGTCCAACGACGAGATCGACCGCCTGCGCCGGGGCGGGCACGACCCGGCGAAGATCCATGCGGCATTTGCCGAAGCCGCCAAGCGCAACGGGCGGCCCTGCGTGGTGCTGGCCAAGACCATGAAGGGCTACGGCATGGGCGCCATCGCGCAAGGCCGCATGACTACGCACCAGCAAAAGAAGCTCGGCCCGGACGATCTGATCGCGTTCCGGGACCGGTTCCAGTTGCCGCTGTCCGACGAACAGGTGGCGCAGGCCGCGTTCTACCGGCCGGCGCAGGACAGCCCGGAGATCCGCTACCTGCAGGCCAGGCGTGCCGCCCTCGGTGGCTATCTTCCCGCGCGCCATCCGGGCACCGAGCCGTTGCCGGTGCCCGGGTTGGACAAGACCGCCGCGTTCGCCGTGCGCGCCGAGGGCAAGGCGATGAGCACCACCATGGCGCTCGTGCGGTACCTGGGCGCCTTGCTCAAGGATCCCGTGCTGGGCCCGCGCATTGTGCCGATCGTCGCCGACGAGGCGCGCACTTTCGGCATGGCGAACCTGTTCCGCCAGGTGGGCATCTACGCGCCGTTCGGCCAGCTCTACCAGCCGGAGGATGCGGCTTCCATGCTGTCGTACCGGGAGGTCAAGGATGGGCAGATCCTGGAGGAGGGCATCACGGAGGCCGGCGCGCTGTCCTCGTGGACCGCGGCCGCCACCAGCTATTCCACGCACGGCGTCACGATGCTGCCGTTCTATATCTACTACAGCATGTTCGGCTTCCAGCGCGTGGGCGACCTGATCTGGGCCGCCGCCGACCAGCGCGCACGCGGGTTCCTGATCGGCGCCACCTCGGGACGCACCACGCTGGGCGGGGAGGGCCTGCAGCACCAGGACGGCACGAGCCATCTGGCGGCCTCGACCATTCCCAACTGCCGCGCCTACGATCCGGCCTTCGCCGGGGAACTGGCGGTCATCGTCGACCATGGCATGCAACGCATGGTCAGCGAACAGGCCGACGAGTTCTATTACGTCACCGTCACCAATGAAAGCGTCGAGAATCCGAGCCTGCCGGCCGAAGCGCACGAAGGCGTGGTGCGGGGCATGTACCTGCTGCGGCGTGGCGGGGCGTTCGACCACCGCGTGCAGTTGTTCGGCAGCGGGGCCATCATGGGCGAAGTCCTGAAGGCAGCGCGCCTGCTCGAGCAGGTGCATGGCATCGCGGCCGATGTCTGGAGCGTGACCAGCTACATCGAGCTGGCGCGCGAAGGGGTGGAGCGCGAACGCTTATGGCGCCACGGCGACATTGCGGCAATCGATAGCTGGTTCGGGCGGCAGCTGGAGGCGGGCAGCGGCCCGATTGTCGCGGCCACCGACTATGTCCGCGCGCTGCCGGAGCTGGTGCGTGCCTTCGTCCCGCCGGGGCGGCGCTATGTGACGCTGGGCACCGATGGCTTCGGGCGAAGCGATTCGCGGGCGGCGCTGCGGCGCTATTTCGAGGTCGATGCCGCAGCCATCGTCCAGGCAAGCCTGGCCGCGATGGCAGAGATCGTGGCGGATGAGATGGCTTGCGAAAGAAAGCACCTGGCTGACGTGATTTCCCTGGCGTCGATATAGCCGGCGACGTCGCCGGATCGAGGCACTGGCCTCGTCAAGCCGCGGTCAGCTGGCGCAGCGCTTCCAGCAGCTTGACCGCGGGGCCGGGCAGGATGCCCTGGCGCCGCCGGAAGGCCGTCAGCGTACGCTTGCCGACCCCGCCGGGAATGTCCAGGATATCGATCACCCCGGCCTTGCGCTCGGCCTCGACCATCGGCTCGGCCATCCAGCTCAAAAAGCCGGATTGCGCGACCAGGCTCTTCAGGGCGGTCACCGAGCGCGTCTCCACGACGATGTTCGGCAGCCCCAGCCCCTGCGCCGCAAACACTTGCCGCATGTGCTCGAACGGCCCGGTGCCCCGGGGCGGGATGGCCCATTGCTGGTCCAGCGTATCGGCCAGGGTCAATGCCGGCCTGCGCCGCAGCGGGTGGCCCGGCGCCGCCACCACGTAGCTGCTGTCCTCCCAGCGGCAGTCGGCAATGGCCTCGATCTCGTCCGTATCCGGCGCGCAGATGCTGAGCGCCAGGTCGATCTCATGCCGGACCAGGCTTTCCGCCAGCCGGTCCCACACGCCCTCGGTGATCTCCACGCGCAGGTTCGGCCACGCCTTGGTGACCCGGCCAACCGCCAGCGGCAGCACCAGGCTGGCGATGCTGCCCACCGCGCCCACCTTGATGGTGCCCTTGGCCAGGCCGCGCATGGCATCGATTTCCTCGCGCGCGTGCTCGGCCTCGCGTTGCAGCAGGGTGGCATGGGGGAGCAGGGCGCTGCCCACCGCGGTGAGCAGCATGCCCTTGGCGTGCCGCTCGAACAGCGGCGCGCCAAGCTCGTCCTCCAGCCGCTTGATGGTGCGGCTCAGGGCAGGCTGGGTCACGTGCAGCGCGTCCGCCGCCCGGCCCAGGCTGCCGCTGGCGACGATGGTGGTGAAGGCCTTGAGTTGGCGCAGATCGAAAGTCATGCGCAAAAGTAATGCCTTTTGACCAAAAAGGCAATATTCAATTAAGGGTCGGGCTCGCATACTTTGCGCACCAAGCAAGCGCCGGCCTTGGGCCAGGCGTTCAACCGAATTCATCGACGGGAGAGATTTGCATGAGCGGTAGCACGACAACCGTGGCGGACGCCGCGCGCAACGCAACCATCACCGTGCGCGACGCCGTGATCGACCTGCTGCGCCAGTTTGGCATCACCTCGGTGTTTGCCAATCCTGGCTCGACCGAGTTGCCGATGTTCCGGGATTTCCCCGCCGACTTCCGCTACGTGCTCGGGCTGCAGGAGGCGGTGGTGGTGGGCATGGCCGACGGTTATGCGCAGGCCAGCCGCAATGCGTCGCTGGTCAACCTGCATTCGGCGGCCGGCGTGGGTAACGCCATGGGCAATATCTTCACCGCGTTCAAGAACCGCACGCCGATGATCATCACGGCGGGCCAGCAGGCGCGCTCGATCCTGCCATTCGATCCCTTCCTGTCGTCCACGCAGGCCACCGAGCTGGCCAAGCCGTACGTCAAGTGGAGCATCGAGCCCGCGCGCGCCGCGGATGTGCCGCTGGCCATCGCGCGGGCCTATTACGTGGCGATGCAGGAGCCGCGCGGCCCCGTGCTGGTCTCGATCCCGGTGGACGACTGGGACCAGCCGGCCGAACTGGTGGCCGCGCGCGCCGTCAGCACCGAGGTGCGGCCCGATCCGGTGGCGATCGGGCGCATTGGCGCCGCGCTGGATGCCTGCGAGCGGCCGGCCTTCGTCATCGGCGGCGCGGTCGATCGCGCCGGTGCGTGGGACGAGGTGGTGCGCCTGGCCGAGACGCACAATGCGCGCGTCTATGTGGCGCCCATGTCCGGGCGCTGCGGCTTCCCGGAAGACCATCGCCTGTTCGCCGGTTTCCTGCCCGCCATGCGCGAGAAGATCGTCGGCCTGTTGGGCGGGCACGACCTGATCCTGGTGCTGGGCGCGCCGGCCTTTACCTACCATGTGGAAGGCGCCGGCCCCCACGTGCCGGAGGGCGCCACGCTGTATCAGCTGATCGACGATCCCGCCATCGCGGCCTGGACGCCGGTCGGCGCATCGGTGGTGGGCAATATCCGGCTCGGCGTGCTCGACCTGCTCGCGCGGCCCGCGTCAAGGATGCGTGCGCTGCCCGCGCCGCGCCCGCCGCGCCCGCGTGCCGAACCGGCACCGCTGATGTCCACCGCCTACGTGCTCCAGACCCTGGCCGAGGTGCGCGACGCTGCCGACATCGTGGTGGAGGAAGCGCCCAGCGCGCGGCCCGTCATGCAGGGCTACCTGCCCTTCACGCGCAGTGGCACCTTCTACACGATGGACAGTGGCGGCCTGGGCTATGGCATGCCTGCCGCGGTTGGCGTGGCGCTGGCGCGGCCCGGCTCGCGGGTCATCGCGCTGATCGGCGACGGCTCCAGCATGTACTCGATCCAGGCCATCTGGAGCGCGGTCCAGCTCAAGCTGCCGATCACCTTCGTGATCCTCAACAATGCGCGCTACGCCGCGCTACAGGATTTCGCGCCGGAGTTCGGCTTCGCCGCGACCGATCCGGTACAGGGCACGGACCTGCCGGGGATCGATTTTGTGGCGCTGGCCAAGGGGATGGGCTGCGAAGGCGTGTGCGTGCGCGACGCCGCATTGCTGCGCGACGCGCTGGCCCAGGGTCTGCGCGTGCCGGTACCGTTTTTGGTAGAGGTCGAGGTTGCCTGACTCGCATTAGGTGATGCAAAGCTGAGGCATCGGTCGAAGCCGACAGGATGCGCCAGAACCGCTTGCGATGACGACGGCAGTTACTCCCTCTCCCCTCACGGGGAGAGGGGCGGTTCGGCTAGGAGCCACTTGAAGCGAAGCCAATGGTTTTGTCCAGCACGAAGGCATGACGAGCGCCCGCCCTCTCCCCCGGCCCCTCTCCCGCAGGCGGGAGAGGGGAGCGAACCGGCGGCATCGGTCGACGCCGACGAGTAACCCGGTGCGGAGCCAATTAACGTGAAGCAAACACAGGAGACAAGGATGCAGAAGATTTCGTTGCTGATCGACGGCCAACAACGCCAGGCAGGCAATGGCGCCACCTTCGAGCGCCGCAATCCGCTGGACGGCGAGGTAGCCACCGTTGCCCCGGCCGCCACGGTAGCCGATGCGCTGTCGGCGGTGGATGCCGCCGCCGCGGCCTTCGACGCCTGGGCCGCCATCGGCCCGAGCGAGCGCCGCGCGCTGCTGACCAAGGCCGCGCATGCGCTGGAAGCCAGGGGCGAAGCCTTTGCCGCCGCGATGGCCGCCGAGACCGGCGCGTCCGCCATGTGGGCTGGCTTCAACGTGCACCTGGCCGCGGCCGGCTTGCTCGAAGCGGCCTGCCTGACCACGCAGATCCATGGCGAGGTCATTCCGTCGGACGTGCCGGGCAGCCTGGCCATGGGCGTGCGCCAGCCGGCCGGCGTGGTGCTTGGCATGGCACCGTGGAACGCCCCGGTCATCCTGGCCGTACGCGCCATCGCCTTGCCGCTGGCCTGCGGCAATACCGTGGTGCTCAAGGGCTCGGAAATCTGTCCCGCCACCCACGGCCTGATCATCGAAGCCCTGCAGGAGGCCGGCCTGCCCAAGGGCGTGGTGAACTTCGTCACCAATGCGCCGGCCGATGCGGGCGAACTCGTGGAAGCCATGATCGCCCATCCGGCGGTACGGCGCGTGAACTTCACCGGCTCCACCAGAGTGGGCAAGGTCATCGCCGCCAGCTGTGCCAGACACTTGAAGCCGGTGGTGCTTGAGCTGGGCGGCAAGGCCCCGTTGCTGGTGCTGGACGATGCCGACATCGATGCCGCCGTTGCCGGTGCCGCCTTTGGCGCGTTCGCCAACTCCGGCCAGATCTGCATGTCGACCGAGCGCATCATCGTCGACAACAAGATCGCCGACGCCTTTGTCGCGCAACTGGCCGCCAAGGCCAGCTCGCTACCGCTGGGCGACCCGCGCAAGGGCCCGGTGGTGCTGGGCTCCGTGGTGGACATGAGCACGGTTGAGCGCTGCAACGCGCTGATCGACGACGCCCTGGCCAAAGGCGCGAAGCTGCTGTGCGGCGGCAAGGCGGACAGCACCCTGATGCCGGCCACGCTGCTTGATCACGTCACGCCGCAGATGCGGATCTACGCGGAAGAGTCGTTCGGCCCGGTCAAGCCCATCGTGCGCGTCAGCGGCGAAGCCGAGGCCATCGCCTGCGCCAACGATAACGAGTACGGGCTTTCGTCGGCGGTGTTCAGCCGCGACGTGGCGCGGGCCATGAACGTGGCCAGGCGCATTCAATCCGGCATCTGCCATATCAATGGCCCGACGGTGCACGACGAGGCGCAGATGCCCTTCGGCGGCGTGAAGAGCAGCGGGTTTGGCCACTTTGGCGGGCAGGCCGGCATTGCCGAGTTCACCGACCTGCGCTGGGTCACCGTGCAGACGACGCCGCGCCGCTACCAGTTCTAGGCCGCAGGCGGCCGGGTTGCCGCCACGCCGGAACACTTCCATCCAACCAACGCCGGATCCCGGCGAGGCCTATGATCAAGATCGCAATTCTCGGGGCCGGGGCCATGGGCTCGCTGTTCGGCGGACGCCTTGCCGAAGCGGGCCATGCCGTTACCTTGCTCGATATTAACGACGCGCATCTCGACGCGATCCGCCGCTTTGGCCTGCGCCTGCAGACAGATGAGGCGGACCGGCGGGTCCACGGCATGCGGGCGGTGCGCCCGGAACAGGCGCACGCCATCCCCGATCTGCTTATCGTCTTCACCAAATCCATGCACACGCGCGCCGCGATGGCAGGCGTGCGCCACCTGCTCGGCCCGGGCACGAACGTGCTGACGCTGCAGAATGGCCTGGGCAGCGTCGAGGCGATCGGGGAGTTCGTTCCCGCGCAGCGGCTTCTCATCGGCGTCACCACATGGCCGGCCGACCTGGTTGGCCCCGGGCACGTGCATTCGCACGGCGAGGGCGGGACCCGGATGATGAGCGCCGATGGTGTGGACCGGCCCGCCGTGGCGGGGACGGTAGCGGCGCTGGAGCGCGCGGGGCTGCACTGCACTGCTGACGCGGATGTGTGGGCCGCCATCTGGGAGAAGGTGGCGTTCAACGCCGCGCTGAATCCCCTGTGCGCGGTCACCGGCAGCACCGTGGACCAGTTGGGCAGCATCCCGGATGGCCCGGCGCTCGCCTTCTGCGTGGTGGCCGAGGTGCTGGCCGTGGCCAGGCGTCATGGCGTGGCTGTCGATGCGGACAAGGTCGGCGCCAACGTGTTGCACGCCATCGGCCACCACATCGGCCACAAGCCTTCCATGCTGCAGGACATCCTTGCCGCCCGGCGCACCGAGATCGATGCGATCAACGGCGCCGTGGTGGCCGCGGCGCGGCGCCACGGGGTGCCGGTGCCCTGCACCGAGAGCCTGCTGCAACTCGTCCGGCTGATCGAGGCCAGGGCGGCAAGCGGCGGACAGGGCGCCAGTCCGCTCCGGCAGCACTGAGCCACGGCCCGCCATAGCCTCAAGGCGCGATACGCAATACGCAATACGAAATACAAAAAAGCGCTGGCCCCGGCCAAAGCGCCCATCGACAGGAGACACGCATGCATACCCATCTGTTCCGCGCCATTGCCGCGGGCCGCATTTCAATCCGCCGTGGAGCGTCATCATGAGCGCTAACCTGCAACAAGCCGGCGCGTCGATCGATGTGGGCAGCGTGCTCGACGACGGCCCTTACACGACCATGCAGAAGGTCGTCGTGATGCTGGCGGCGCTGTCCATCGTGATGGACGGGTTCGATGGCCAGTTGATCGGCTTCGCGATACCCGTGCTGATCAAGGAATGGGGCATCACCCGCAGCGCCTTCGCACCCGCGGTGGCGGCCGGGTTGGTGGGCATGGGCATCGGCAGCGCGTGCGCGGGCCTGTTCGCGGATCGCTTTGGCCGCAGGTGGGCCGTGATCGGCAGTGTCTTCCTGTTCGGCGCGGCTACCTGCGCCATCGGCTTCGCTCCGGACACGACGACGATCGCCGTGCTGCGCCTGATCGCCGGGCTTGGCATCGGCGGCGCGTTGCCAAGCTCCACCACCATGACGGCCGAGTTCACCCCGGCACGCAGCCGTACGCTGGCGGTGACGGCCACCATCGTCTGCGTGCCGCTTGGCGGCATGCTGGCCGGCCTGTTCGCCGGCGTGGTCCTGCCGGCCTATGGCTGGCGCGGCTTGTTTTTTATCGGCGGCGCCCTGCCGCTGGGCCTGGGCGTGCTGCTGATGCTGGTCCTGCCGGAGTCGCCGCGCTTCCTGGTGCGCCGCCCGAAGCGGTGGGGCGAACTGCGCCGGCTGCTCGGCCGCATGTCCAGGCCGCTGCCGGCGGACGCGGCCTTCACCGACCTGGCCGAGCGCGGGGCGGAGAGCCGCAAGGGCTTCGGCGCGCTGTTCGCGCCCGGGCAGGCGCGCGACACGCTGGCGATCTGGTGCGCATTCTTCATGTGCCTGCTGGCCGTCTACAGCGCCTTTAGCTGGCTGCCGACCATGCTGGCATCGGAGGGACTGAACGTGGCGGTCGCGGGCTCCGGCCTGACCGCCTACAACCTCGGCGGCGTCATCGGCGCGCTGTGCTGCGCGGTTGCCATCGCGCGCTTCGGCTCGCGCTGGCCGCTGGCGATCTGTTGCGCCGGCGGTGCGGCCAGCGCGCTGCTGCTGCAAGGCGTGGATGTCCGCCACAGTACGGGGTTGCTGATCTTTGGCCTGGGCGTGCATGGCATGTTCGTCAATGCGGTCCAGTCGACCATGTACGCGCTGTGTGCCTTCGTGTATCCCACAGCCGTACGGGCCACCGGCACGGCGTCGGCGCTGGCCTTTGGCCGCCTCGGGGCAATTCTCAGCGCCTTCGCCGGCGCGGCGGTGATCACCGCGGGTGGCGCGTCGTCCTACCTCGGCATGCTCGGCGCGGCGATGGCCGCCGTGCTGGTGGCGCTGCTTGCGGTCAAGGGGCATATCCCGAAGCTGGCGCGCCCGCTGGCCAGGGGTGACGCGGTCCTCGCACGTTCCTGAGGCCCTGGCTCCATGCAACCTCCCCGGCATACGGCATGACGGCGCTCCTCAATCTCGAAGCGTACCGGCGCCTGGCGCAGCGCCGGCTGCCCCGCATCGTATTCGACTACATAGAAGGCGGCGCGGATGACGAGTCCGGGATCCGGCGCAATCGCGATGCGCTCGATGCCCTGTTGCTGGACCCGGCGCGCCTGACCGATGTGAGCGCGCGGGACCTGTCGGCCACCCTGGCGGGCGCGCGCAGCGCGGCGCCGCTGGTCGTCGCGCCGATGGGACTGAACGGCGCCTGCCGGCCCGATGGCGACGTGATGCTCGCGCGCGCCGCCGCCCGCGCTGGCATTCCGTTCACGCTGTCCACCGCGTCCAACGTGGCGCTGGCGGAGGTGGCGCGCCGTGCCGGCGGCAGGCTGTGGTTCCAGCTCTATGTGGTGCAGCGAGAGCACGCCCGCGCGCTGGTCAAGGGCGCGCTGTCTGCCGGCTATGAAGCTCTGGTGCTGACCACGGACGTGACCGTGAACGGACGGCGCGAGCGCGACCTGCGCAACGGCTTCGCGGTGCCGTTGCGCCTGACGCCGCGCATCGTGGCAGATGCGGCGTTGCACCCCGCGTGGACGATCCGGCAATGCCGGCATGGCTTGCCGACGCTGCCTAACGTGGATGGCGGTGCCGATGCCGGCGCCCAGGCTGCATTGCTCCAGCGTCGCATGGACGCCAGCTTCTGCTGGGACGACCTCGCCGCGTTGCGCGACATGTGGCCGCGCGAGCTGTACGTCAAAGGCATCCTGAATGCCCGCGACGCCGCGCGCTGCGTGGCACTCGGCGCGGACGGCGTCATCGTGTCGAATCATGGCGGCCGGCAACTCGCGGATCTTGCGGCGCCGATCTCTGTATTGCCCGAGGTGGTGGCGGCCGTCGGCGGCGCGCAGACGCTGGTGGACAGCGGCTTTCGCAACGGCCGGGACGTCGTCAAGGCGCTGGCGCTAGGGGCACGCGCCGTCATGCTCGGCAGGCCCTTGCTCTACGGCCTTGCCGCGCGTGGCGAGACCGGCGTGGACGAGGTACTGGCCATGTTCGTGGCCGACATCGACCGGACCCTGGCGCTGCTTGGTTGCCCGGACGTCGTCTCGCTTTGGCCAGGACGGTACATCCGGAATTCGCTATGATCCGGGATCGGAACCGTCTTTCGCGCGGCCGGCATCCCCAGGTGCGCCGAGGCAGATAGCCGCGCCAGGAGGCCATTCGGCGCGCGCCTATGCCAATGACCCAGACGAGCAGCAAAACCCCCGTCACATCAGCCCAACCCGAAGCGCAGGCGGCCGCCCTGGCGCATCGGGCGCAACGGATCGTCACCGATGCCGACGGCTGCCGCATGGTCTGGCGCCGCTTTGGCCAGGGGCAACCCGTGGTCCTGCTGCATGGCGGGCATGGCAGCTGGCTGCACTGGGCGCGCAATATCGAGGCGCTGGCCGCGCACCGCACGGTGTGGGCGCCGGACATGCCGGGATTTGGCGAGTCGGACGATATTGCCAGCGATCTTTCGGTGATGACCGGCACGCTCGTCAAGAGCATCCGGCAGTTGCCCGGCTGCGCGCAGGCCGTCAGCCTCGTCGGCTTCTCCTTCGGCGGGCTGGTTGCCGCCAACGTGGCGGCGTCGCTCGGCACCGTGCCGCGGCTGGCGCTGATGGGCTCGGGCGGGCACGGCGGCATCCGCCGCCAGCAGCGCGCGCTGGTGGACTGGCGCCAGGCGCAGGACGCCGAGGCCCTGGCGGTGGCGATGCGTTATAACCTGGAGGCGTTCATGATTGCCGACCCGGCCAAGGTCGATGCCATGGCGATGTACGCGCATACCGAGTCATGCCGGCACACGCGCTTTCGCAGCAAGAACATCTCGCGCTCCGGCGACCTGCGCGATGCGCTGGACCGCTTCGGCGGCGAGGTGCTGCTGGCCTGGGGCGAGCACGATGTCACGGCGGATCCTGTCCCGGCCATCGCGGCGATGACCCAGGACAGCCCGCGCCGCGAAGGCCGCGTCATTGCCAACGCGGGCCACTGGGTCCAGTACGAGGCCCACGAGCCAGTCAACGCGCTGCTGGACGGCTGGCTGCCGAAATAGCCGGCGCGGCGACCGCCGAATACGTCTTCTGGTAATGCACCGTGAACGTGCCCAGCGCCGCAAGTGCTGCCTGCGGGTCGTGGCTCGGCTTGACGGCGAAGGCATCAAAGCCGCAACGCGCCATGTAGTGCACCGTGTCAATCATCACGTCGCCCACCGCGCGCAGCTCGCCGGCCCAGCCATATTGCGTGCGCAGCAGCTGCGCCAGCGAATAGCCGCGCCCGTCCGTATAGACCGGGAAATCGATCGCCAGGTGCGCGATGCCGGTGGCATCGATGGTGGCCGCGTCCGCTTCGAGCAAGTTTTCAGGGTCGGCATCCGGGCCGAGGTAGACGGCCACCGGGTGGCGGCGCAGGCGTAGCGTGTCGCGGGCTGCCCGCCACGTGCCAAGGGTGACCAGCCAGCCGTCTTCGTCTGGCGGCATGGCGTGCGCTGCCGATGCCGATGCCGATGCCGAAACAGACGCGCTCTCGTCCGACACGAAGGCGCGCCAGATGTCTGCTTCGAGCTGGCCGTTGCGAATCACATTTTTCAGGGGCTGCGTGGATTTGTGATCAGGCACGGGCTTCCTCCGCTTGCTGCCGCCGCGCGACGATCCTCGGGTCCTGGTAGACCGCCTGCTTGAAGGGCTCCGGGCCAACCCGCTCCACCACGTCGATAAACCGCTCCGCCTCGCTGTCGCGCAGGGACAGGTAGGTATCGATCAGCAGCGCCACCACGTCCGGGATTTCATCGCGCGCGAACGACGGGCCGATGATGCGGCCGATGGCGGCGCCGCCGCCCTTGTGCTGTTCCAGCAGGGCGTGGCCGGCCGCGCCGTTCTGACGCCCGCCGATGGTCACCTGGTACCACTCCTCGCCGGCCTTGTCCACGCCGAGGATGCCGATATGGCCCACGTGGTGGTGCCCGCATGAGTTGATGCATCCGGAGATGTTCAGGTCCAGCTCGCCGATTTCGAACAGGTAGTCCAGGTCGTCAAAGCGGCGCTGGATGGCCTCGGCCAGGGGGATCGACACCGCGTTGGCCAGCGAGCAGAAATCCCCGCCCGGGCAGGCAATGATATTGGTGAGCAGGCCGATGTTCGCCGTCGCCAGGTTCAACGCGTCCAACTCCTGCCAGAGCGCGAACAGCGCGCCGCGGCGCACGTCGGCAAGGATCAGGTTCTGCTCGTGCGAGACGCGCAGCTCGCCAAAGCCGTAGCGCTGCGCCAGGTCCGCCACCGCATCCATCTGGTCGGCGGTAATGTCGCCCGGCGGCGTGCCGGTGGCTTTCAGCGAGACGGTCACGGCGGCGTAGCCGGGCACGCGATGCGCATGCACATTGCTGCGCAGCCAGCGGGCAAAGCGTGGATGCGCCGCCGCCAGGGCAGGGCTGGGCCCGTCCTCGTGCGCCGCGGCGGGGTCATAGGCGGGCGTGGTGAAGCGGCTCGCCACGCCGGCCACGAAGTCCGCGCTGACCGTGTCCGGGCCGCCGCGGATCCGCTGCCATTGCTCGTCCACCTGTTGCGCGAACACGCCCGGCGTCAGGTCCTTGACCAGGATCTTGATGCGCGCCTTGTACTTGTTGTCGCGTCGGCCGTGCAGGTTGTAGACCCGCAGCGTGGCCTGCAGGTAGGTGAGCAAATCCGACCAATGCACGAAGGCGTTGATCAGCTTGCCCACCATCGGCGTGCGGCCCATGCCGCCGCCCACCCACACCCGGAAGCCAAGCTCGCCGTCGCGCTCCACGGCCTGCAGGCCGATGTCGTGCACGCCCACCGCCGCGCGGTCCGTGGTGGCGCCGCTCACCGCGATCTTGAACTTGCGCGGCAGGAAGGCAAACTCCGGGTGCAGCATCGACCACTGGCGGATGATCTCGCACCACACCAGCGGGTTCACGATCTCATCCGGCGCCAGCCCGGCGAAATGGTCGGTGGTGGTGTTGCGGATGCAGTTTCCGCTGGTCTGGATCGCATGCATCTGCACTGTCGCCAGCTCCGCCAGGATGGCGGGCGCGTCTTCCAGGCGCGGCCAGTTGAACTGCATGTTCTGCCGCGTGCTGAAGTGCCCGTAACCGCGGTCCCAGCGGCGCGCTATCTCGGCCAGCTTGCGCAGTTGCCGCGACACCAGCATGCCGTAGGGGATCGCCACGCGCAGCATGGGCGCATGCCGCTGGATATAGAGGCCGTTCTGCAGCCGCAGCACGCGGAACTCGTCCTCGGTGAGCTGGCCGCTGAGAAACCGTTCAGTCTGGCCGCTGAACTGCGCAACGCGCTGGTCGACCAGTTGCTGGTCGACGGTGTCATACACATACATGGAGCACTTCCAGGTGTGCCGTGCGGGGAAGGGGAGTTCGCCCCGCCGGCGAGGGGCTTGTGGGTAGCCATCAGGCTAGCGCCCCTTGCCCGCGCCGAACAGGAGCAGATGGTGCCTGTTCGGGCCGGAGCAGATGCCATGCCGGGCGTGAGGCCTTACGCCGGGAACCCGCGCGAAATGGAGTGCCGCGACGGCGCTCTTGTTATGCAAAGTTGGATGATATACGATGCGCATATCACATATCATCCTCAGGTTCATCATGAGTCGCATCCTGGTTGACGTCACGGAGGAGCAGCTTCAAGAGCTGACAGCCATCGTCGAGGCAGAAAAGCGCCCTCGGGCGGTAGTCATTCGCGAAGCGATTCAAGCGTATATAGCGCAGCGTAAGCCTGGCCTTGCCTCTGACACCTTCGGGCTTTGGAAGAACCGCAAGGTGGATGGCCTTGAGTATCAGGAAAAGCTTCGGGAGGAGTGGTGAACGCGCTCTTCGACACCAATATCCTGATCGACCACCTGAACGGAATCGAAGAGGCGATGATCGAGATGCGCCGCTACGAGTCAAGGGCGATCAGTGTCATCACCTGGATGGAGGTGCTGGTCGGCGCTACGGCCGATGAGGAACAGACATTGCGCGCGTGGCTCAATTCGTTCCGTGTGATCGCAGTCGATGATGCCGTATCCTCTCGCGCGGTCCAGATTCGAAAAGCAGCACGGATCAAGCTGCCAGACGCGATTATCTGGGCTTGCGCCCAAGCGCACTCCATGTTGCTGGTCACACGCAATACCAAAGACTTTTCAATGAACGAGCCAGGCGTGCGGATACCCTATCAACTCACATAAACGCGAGCGCTCCCTCGCCGCGCCGCGCAAGTCATCGTCTACTCCCCCCATCCAGCCGCTCCACGGCCTGCACGGCTGCCGAGCGGGCGGCCGGCGACAGGGTGAGCATGATGTGGCCGGTACCGGGCACCAGCGTTACCGGGATATCCGGGCGGCCCGCCTCGGCGAACACCTGTGCATACCTGTCGGCGACAAACACTTCGTCGTCCTGCCCTGCCAATACCGCCGCCGGCTTGTGAATCTCGCGGATATTGCGCTGGTAGTCCTCATAGGGCTGGAAGTTGGTCGCCAGCGCATAGGAATAGGACGGCGTCAGCTCGGCGCGCGGTGCGTCGTTGACGGCAAAGGCCAGTATGGGCAAGTGGTTGAAGGCGGTGATGCCGATCCGGTTCAGCAGCGTGAGCGCGATCACGCGCGGCACGCCGACCGAGACCCAGCCGCCTGCGTCCGGGCGCGCAGTGGGCGCCCGACGGTTCGTATAGGGTGCCATGAACAGGTAGTTGTCGAACAGGGACTGCCGGGCGCCGCCGGCCACGCGCAGCGCAAATCCGCCGCCTGAAGAAAAGCCCACCAGCGTCTTCGGGCCGGCGGGCTGAACGGCGCGCACAAAGTCTTCCAGGTCGTCATCGAGCTGCCCGACATAGGCAATATCACCGCGCGGGCCTGAGGCTCCATGGCCGCGCATGTCCAGCGCGTAGGCGGTGAAGCCCGCCTGCGCGAAGCTTTGCGCGAGCGGATGCATGCTTTGGCTGTTGGCCGAGGAGCCATGCACCAGGATCACGCTGCCCCGGCCGGGCAGGCCGCCGGCGGGTGGATAGCGGCGGTAGGTGAGCTGCGTGCCGTCGCGTGCCGCGTAGCGGGCGGGGGCCGCGAGCGCGGAGAAGTCCACGTCCTTGAACGGATCGCTGATGCTCACCATCGGCTTTGGCCGGGTCGGGCCGCCCATGGCCAGCGCGGCGGCAAGGGCCAGGAGCACCACGCAGACGATGGCGGAGACGGCGAGCGTGGCGGATCGAAGTTTCACGGTATTCGCTTTTTCGCTTTGCACAGTGGGTGGGGTCGCAGCGGGGAGCGCGCTTTTCGGGAAGCATCGGAAAGTGCGCTAGTCCAGTCCGGAAACTAGCACGATTCCGACCCCGAGTGACGTCCGCTAATGGAATGCGGGAATGCGCGAATTCTTCCACTGGCGTCAAGAGTGTTTTCCCATTCCGGTATTTCTTTCCTCTCAGTGGAAGGCTAACGTGCGTTGACGCGTCCGCTGGCTGTGGCCCTTTGCTGCCCATGGCTACAAGCGCCGGACAAGACACACGACAAGCGGGCACCGCCCGATCCTTGCGGAGGAAGACAAAGCCATGCCAACGTCATTCACATACGTGGCGCAGCCCATGCGCGTGCTGTTTGGGGCGGGGACCCTGGGCCAGGTGGGGCAGGAACTGGAGCGGCTCGGGGCCAAGCGGGCGCTGGTGCTGTGCACGCCCAACCAGGCCGAAGACGCGACGCGGCTGTCCGACGCGCTCGGGCCGTTGTCCGCCGGCATTTATCCCGGCGCGGTGATGCACGTGCCGGTGGAATCCGCCCGCGCTGCGATTGCGCACGCGCAGGAGATGGGCGCGGACTGCATGATCGCCCTTGGCGGCGGCTCGACCACCGGGCTTGGCAAAGCCATTGCGCTGACCTCGGGCCTGCCGATCCTGGCGATTCCCACTACCTATGCCGGCTCGGAGATGACGCCGATCTACGGCCTCACCGACGCCGGCCTGAAGAAAACCGGCCGCGACCCGCGCGTGCTGCCGCGCACCGTGATCTACGATCCCGCGCTGACCGTGGGCCTGCCGGTGGCCTTGAGCGTGACCAGCGGCCTGAACGCCATCGCCCACGCTGCCGAGGGGCTGTACGCCGAAGATGCCAATCCGGTGACGTCGCTGATGGCGGAGGAGGGCATCCGGGCGCTGGCCAGCGGCATTCCCCGCGTGTTCGCTGCGCCCACCGACCTGGATGCCCGCGCCGACTGCCTCTACGGCGCATGGCTGTGCGGCTCGGTGCTGGGCAGCGTCGGCATGGCGCTGCATCACAAGCTGTGCCATACGCTTGGCGGCAGCTTCAACCTGCCCCATGCCGAGACGCATACGGTGGTGCTGCCGCATGCCATGGCCTATAACGCCTTGGCCGCGCCGGATGCCATGGCGCGGATCCGCCGGGCCATGGGCAGCGAAGGCGTCTCCGCCGCCGCGGCGCTCTACGACCTGGCCGCCCGCCACGGCGCGGCCACTGCGCTGCGCGACATCGGCATGAAGGCCGAGGACCTGGACCGCGCCGCGGATATCGCCCTGGCCAATCCCTACTGGAATCCGCGCCCGATCGAGCGTGCGCCGATCCGCGAGTTGCTGCAGGCGGCGTTTGAAGGCGTGCGCCCGGACTGAGCCGCCCAGAACCACCCCGAGCCACCCCGAACACACAACATACTGGAGACGAGCAATGCAGATCGGCTTTATCGGAATCGGCAAGATGGGCTTGCCCATGGGACGTCACCTGGCCGCGGCCGGGCATTCGGTGGAAGGCTTCGACTTGTCGCCCGCCGTGCTGGAAGCCGCGCGCCAGGCCGGGCTGAAGACCACCGGATCGCTCGCGCAGGCAACCGCCGGCAAGGACGTTGTGTTCAGCTCGCTGCCGCACGACGCGGCCTTCGAGGCCGTAGGCGCGCAAGTGGCCGAACTGGCCGCGCCGGGCACGCTGTATATCGACACCAGCACGGTGTCGCCGCAAGCATCCGCCCGCGTGGCTGCCGCGCTGGCGCAGCGCAACATCCAGTACCTGCGCGTGACGGTATCCGGCAACAACAAGATGGCGGAGGCGGCGCAACTCACCGCACTGGTGTCCGGCCCGGCGGCCGCCTATGCCGTGGCTAAGCCACTGCTGACCGCGCTCGGACCGAGCCAGTTCTACCTGGGCGAAGCGGAGGAAGCGCGCCTGATGAAGCTGGTGGTGAACCTGATGATCGGCCTGACCTCCGGCATGCTGGCCGAAGCGCTGGCGCTGGGCGCCAAGGGCGGCCTCAAATGGCAGGACATGTGGTCCGTGATCACCGCCAGCGCGGTGGCCGCGCCCATCGTCAAGGCCAAGTCGGCGCAACTGGTCGAGAACGACTACACGCCCACCTTCACCGTGGACCAGATGCTCAAGGACGTGGGCCTGATCCTGGATGCGGGCGCCGACCTGCGCGTGCCGCTGTCGCTTACGGCGCTACTTGGGCAGATGCTGCAGGGCGCCGCCGCGCAGGGCATGGCCGGGGACGACTACGCCGCGGTGATCAAGTCCGCGCGGCTCGCCGCCGGATTGCCTACGGTCAACGGCTAGCCGGGACGCGTACTGAGCGTACGGGCATCGTCACGATGTCCACTTGCGCTCGTAGTCCATGCGCTCGAAGTGCGCCACCAGGTAGTCGATGAACAGGCGCACCTTGGCGGCCAGGTAGCGCCGGCTCTGGAAGGCGATGTTGATGGTGAGCCGGGGCAGGTCCCAGTCGTCCAGCAACGGGATCAGCCGGCCCGCCACGATGTCGTCGTAGACGATGTACTTGGGCTGCACCAGGATGCCCAGGCCTTCCAGCGCGGCGACGCGGATCACCTGGCCGTCGTTGGACTCCAGCTTGCTGCGCACGGTTATCGTCTTTTCTTCGCCATTGCGGGTGAAGGCCAGCTCGTGCGGCCGGTTGGCGTACGAGTAGATCAGCATGTGGTGGCGCAGCAGGTCGTCGACCTCGCGCGGGGTGCCCATGCGGTCCAGGTAGCGCGGCGAGGCGGCCAGGATGCGGCGCGTCTCGGCCAGCCGGCGCACGGTCAGGCCGGAATCCGGCTCGAACTCGCGCGTGCGGATGGCCAGGTCGATGCCGCTGTCCATGATGTCGTAGTAGCGGTTGGCTGCGAGGATATTGACGTCCACCTTGGGGTAGAGGCTGGTGAAATCCGGCAGCAGCGGCGCAAGGTGCTTCATGGAAAACGACAGCGACGCGGTGACCGTCAGCGTGCCGCCCGGCTCCAGCACGTTGGCGTTGACCGCAGCTTCTGCCTCCTTCATTTCCGTCAGCACGCCCTTGCAGCGCCGGAAAAACTCATGCCCCACATCGGTCAGGTAAAGACGGCGCGTGTTGCGCTCGATCAGCCGCGCCGATAGCCGCTGCTCCAGTGAGGTGAGGTAGCGGCTTGCCGCCGCGTTGGAAATGTCCAGGCTCTCGGCGGCCTTGCTGATGCTGCCCAACTCCGCGATCTGGACGAAGAGTTCGAATTCGGTCCAACGGTCCATGCCTTGTCTCCGCGTGTGCTCCTTGGTCCTCCGCGCGAGCCGTTTTGATTTTCTCGCCTGGTGGAAAGAAGATTTCCTTATCCGTCGTTTTTTTCCATTTGCCGGGAGTATAGAGTTTGTTCCAGCGCCTGTCAGGCACAACAGGGCGCCCACAAAACCCAGAGCGGCGCGCTGTCCACAGGTAGCGCCGCCAGGCAACGGAGACACACCCATGATCCTGGTACGCGGGGCCACCCTGGTCACCATGGAACCCGCCCTCGGCGAGTTCACCGGCGACTTGTTGATCGATGGCGAACGCATCGCCGCCATCGCGCCGCATATCGACCTGAAGGACGTGGAAGACGCGCACGGCGCCGAACTGATCGACGCCCGCGGCTTCATCGTCGCCCCCGGTTTTGTCAACGCGCATATGCACACGTGGCAGACCGCGCTGCGCGGCGTTGCCTCGGGCTGGACGCTGACCGAGTATTTCCGCCAGATGCACGCCGGGCTGGCCACGCGCTTCACGCCCGACGACATTGGCATTGCCACGCTCGTCGGTGCCTGGAACCAGCTCGACTGCGGCACCACCACGCTGGTGGACTGGTGCCACAACAACCCCACGCCGGCGCACAGCGATGCCGCGCTGGACGCGCTGGAGCAATCCGGCATCCGCGCCGCGTTCCTGCACGGCTCGCCCAAACCCGATCCCAAGCCCGGCGCGCTGCCGTTCTGGGAAATGCCACACCCGCGCGGCGAAGTGGAGCGCCTGTCCAAACGGCTGCAGGGCTCGTCCTTGCTAAGCCTCGGCCTGGCCATCCTCGGCCCGCATTACTCCACGCTGGACGTGGCGCTGCACGATTTTGCGCTGGCGCGCGAGTTTGGCCTGCTGGCCAGCATGCATCAGGGCGGCGGCAGCGCGCGCACGCCGCACGGGTGGGACCGGCTGGAGCAGGCCGGGCTGCTCGGTCCCCATATCAACATCGTGCACGGCAACAACCTGACGGATGCGCAGCTTGCGCGCTTTGTCGGGCTGGGCATGAGTTTCTCCGTCACGCCCGAGAACGAGCTGACGCAGGGCCATGGTTTCCCGATCACCGGCCGGCTCATGCGCCTGGGCGCCGCGCCGTCGCTCGGCGTGGACCTGGAGTCAGGTTTGTCCGGCGAGATGTTTGTCGCCGCGCGCATGGCGCTGGGCATCCAGCGCGCGCTGGACCATGCCGACTACCGCCAGCAGCACGGCGAGATCGCCCCCGCGCATGCGGTGAGCTGCCGCGATGCCCTGGACTGGATCACGCTGGCCGGCGCGCGGATGCTCGGCATGCAGGACCGCATCGGTTCGCTGGCCGTGGGCAAGCAGGCCGACCTGGTGATGATCGACGCCCGCAAGCTCAACATGATGCCGCTGCACGACCCGGTGAGCGCCATCGTGATGCAGGCCAGCCTGGCCAATATCGACAGCGTGTTCGTGGCAGGCAAGGCACGCAAGCGCCACGGCCGGCTGCTGGTGGACGGGCTGCCGGGCAAGCTCGATGCGCTGCGCGAGTCGGGCGAACGGCTGGCGGCGGGGCGGTGAGCGGCAAGTGATGTCCTGGGGGCAAAGCAGGACGGCGGCTCCAGGGGCAGCCCGGCCGTTTGCCAATTGTTTGCTCCCCTCTCCCGCCTGCGGGAGAGGGGCGGG
>NZ_BAAILO010000412.1:121390-151009 GCF_054589115.1 Cupriavidus sp. 8B
CGGCATCCGCACCGCCAAGATCTTCAGGCTCGCGTCATGAACGCCATCACCGAAATCACGCCGCTGTTCGAGATGCGCGGCATCTGCAAGGGCTTTCCCGGGGTGAAGGCGCTGGACGATGTGTCGTTCGCCATCTACCCCGGCGAGGTGCATATGCTGCTGGGCGAGAACGGCGCCGGCAAGTCATCGCTGATGAAAGTGCTGTGCGGCGTCTACGTGGCCGATGCCGGCGAGTTCTATCACGATGGCAGCCCAGTGGCGATCACCAGCCCGGCCGACACCATGCGGCTGGGCATCGCGGTGATCTTCCAGGAGTTCTCGCTGGTGCCTTACCTGGACATCGCGCAGAACATCTTCCTGGGCCGCGAGCCGCGCGGGCGTCTTCCCGGCTCCGTCGACGCAGCCAAGATGCACGCCGAAGCGCGCCGCATCCTCGACATCCTGGGCATGGAGGTGAGCACGCGCACGCCGGTGCATGCACTGGGCGTGGCCCAGCAGCAGATGGTGGAGATCGCCAAGGCGCTGTCGCAGAACGCCCGCATCCTGGTGCTGGACGAGCCCACCGCCGCGCTGTCCGATCGCGAGACGGAGAAGCTGTTCGCCGTGATCGCGCGGCTCAAGGCCGATGGCGTCTCGATGATCTATATCTCGCACCGCATGGCGGAGGTCTTTGCGCTGGGCGACCGCATCACCATCCTGCGCGACGGCCGCAAGGTCGGCGCCTGCCTGCCCGGCGACGCCACGCCGGACGAGCTGGTGGCGCGCATGGTCGGGCGCAAGGTCGACATGAGCTACAGCCGCGAGCGCAGCGCGCAACTGGGCGAAGTGGCGCTGGACGTGCGCAACGTCAGCGCGGACAGCGGCATCGCGGACATCAACCTGCAGGTGCGCGCCGGCGAGATCGTGGGCCTGGCCGGGCTGGTGGGCTCGGGCCGCAGCGAAGTGGCGCGCGCCGTGTTTGGCGCGGACCCGATCCAGCAGGGCGAAATCCGTATCTTCGGCAAACAGCTCACCGGCGGCCCGGACCGCGCCCGTGAGTTGGGCGCAGCGCTGATTCCGGAAAGCCGCAAATCGGAGGGGCTGGCGCTGATCCGCACGGTGCGCGACAACCTGCTGCTGGCCGGCTTGCGGCGCGCCTTTCCCTCGCGCTGGTATCGCGCGGACAAGGCCGAGGCGCTGGCCGAGCGCGAGATCGCGCGGCTGCGCATCGCCACGCCCGACGGCAACCAACTGGCGCAGTTCCTGTCCGGCGGCAACCAGCAAAAGATCGTGATCGGCAAATGGCTGGTCGCCGAAGCGAAGCTGTTTATCTTCGACGAGCCCACGCGCGGCATCGATGTGGGCGCCAAGGCGGAGATCTTTGCCTTGATCGACAGCCTGGTGAAGCAGGGCGCCGGCGTGCTGCTGATCAGCTCCGAGCTGCCGGAAATCATCAATGTCTGCGACCGCACCTATGTCATGCGCGGCGGGCGCATCGCCGGCGAAGTCGCCCACGGCGAGATGACCGAAGAACGCATTCTGCAACTGGGGATGAACGATGCTTGATACCAACGCACTACCGCGCCCGCTTGGCCTGTCCATCGGCAAGGTGCCGGGGTCGGTCTGGGTGCTGCTGCTGCTTTCGCTGGGCTTCAGCGCGACGGGCTCGGGCTTCCTGAGCGTGGAGAACCTGCTGAACATCGGCACGCAATCCACCATCTTGCTGCTGATCGCCTTGCCGATGACGCTGATCATCATGACTGAAGGGCTGGACCTGTCGATGGGCGCCGTGCTGACCCTGTGCGGCGTGGTGCTGGCCATGGTGATGGTGGCGACCGATTCGCTGCCCCTGGCCTTGGGCGCGGCGCTGCTCACCGGGCTGGCGTTCGGACTGCTCAACGGGGCGCTGGTGTCGTGGCTGGAGATCCCGCCCTTCGTGGCCACGCTCGGTACGCTGGGCGCCGCGCAGGGGCTGGCGCTGGTGGCCACCGATGGCCAGAGCGTGACGGGCATCGGCGACACGATCCCGCTGATCTACGCCGGGCAACTGCTGGGCGTGCCGTTCCCGATCTGGATCGCCGTGGTGTTCTACGGCCTGTTCCACTGGCTGCTTTACCACAGCCGTTTTGGCGCTTATGTGTTCGCGCTGGGCGGCAACCGCGAGGCGCTCAAGTTCTCCGGCGTGCGCATCAATGTCTATCTGATCGCCGTCTATGTGCTGGGCGGGCTGATGGCCGGCGTGGCCGCGCTGCTGCTCACCGCGCGCATGAATGCCGGGCACCCGACGGCTGCCATCGGGCTGGAGTTCGACGCCATCGCCGCGGTGGCGGTGGGCGGCACCACCTTCGACCGCGGCAACGGCTGGCTGCCCGGCACGGTGCTGGGCGTGCTGGCGGTGGGCGTGCTGCGCAACGGGCTCAACCTGGTGGGCGTGCAGTCGTCGGTGCAGGTGGCGGCCATCGGGCTGCTGGTGCTGGTGGTGCTGCTGATCGAATCGTTCAAGGGGAAAGCATGAACACGGCGACTCTGTTCCCGCCACTCTCGGCGGATGCCCGCTCGTTTGCCTACCGGCTGTTCGCGCTGGGCCTGCTGTGCCTGCTGCTGGCGGTGGCATCGGACGCGTTCCTGACGCTGGGCAATATCCTCAACGTGCTGCGCCAGGCCAGCTTGCTGTTCCTGCTGGCGTCCGGCGTGACGCTGGTGATCCTGACCGGCGGGCTGGACTTGTCGGTGGGCGCCAACGTGGCGATGTCGGCCTGCGTGGCGGCCACCGTGATGAAAGCCACCGGCTCCACCATGCTCGGCGTGGGCGCGGGGCTGGGCACCGGCGCGCTGATCGGGCTGGCCAACGGCCTGCTGGTGGCGATGCTGCGCATCCCGCCCTTCATTGCGACCTATGGCATGTTGTGGGTGTTGCACGGCGTCACCTACTGGTTCATGGCGGGCGAGACCATCCACGGCTTTCCGGCGGAATTTCGCGCGATCGGCAGCGGCTACCTGTGGGGCGTGCCCATTCCGGTCTACCTGATGCTGGTGTTCCTGGTGACGGGCACCGCCATGTCGCAGAAGACCACCTACGGCCAGGAGATCTACGCCATCGGCGCCAATCCCGTCGCGGCCCGGCTCTCCGGCGTGCCGGTCAAGCGGCGGCTGGTGCTGGTGTACCTAGTGAGCGGCGCCATGGCCGGCATTGCCAGCCTGGTGTTCCTGGCACGGCTCAACTCGGCCGAGGGCGACATTGGCGAGGCGCTGACGCTGCCTGCCATCGCCGCGGTGCTGATCGGCGGCACCTCGCTGTTCGGCGGGGTGGGCCGGGTATCCGGCACGCTGGTCGGCGCCATCATCCTCACGCTGGTGCTCAACGGCATGAACCTGCTCACCGTCAGCGCCAACTGGCAGCCGCTGGTGACGGGCGTGATCGTGGTGCTGGCGGTATTCCTGGATACGCTGTCGCGCAAGCGGCTGGGTGTGAGGTCTTAGTTCGAGGTCTTGGTTCGAGATCGTTAGTCAATGTCGCAAGCTTTTCATGAAAGACAAAGGAGACAACATGAACGTACGTAACCTGAAGTATCTGGCCGGCGTGCTGGCCCTTGGCATGCTGTCGGCGCAGGCCCACGCGGACGGCGAGCGCATCGCGGTGTTCACCAAGAACCAGACCAACCCGTTCTTCCAGGTGGTGCGCCAGGGCGCGGACGCCGCGGCCAAGAGCATGAACGCGCGCGTCACCCACTACATCCCCACCAAGCCGGACAGCATCCCGGAGCAGATGAGCCAGATCGAGGACGTGATCGTCAAGAAGGCCGACGCGATCGTCTTCGTCCCGGTGGACTACAAGGCGATGGGCCCGGGCGTGAAGAAGATCAACGCGGCCAACATCCCGGTGGTCAACGTGACCGACAAGAGCGACGTGGGCAACTTCGTCTCCTTCGTCGGCGCCAGCGACTATGACCTGGGGCAGAAGACCGCCACGCACCTGTTCAAGGCCATGGGCGGCAAGGGCAACGTGGTGCTGCTGGAGGGCATCAAGGGCTCGCTGACCAATATCGACCGCGTCAGGGGCATGCACGATGCGCTCAAGGCCTTCCCCAACATCAAGCTGGTGGCCTCGCAGCCGGCCAACTACCAGCGCCTGCAAGCCCTGCAGGTCATGGAAAACCTGATGCAGTCATACCCGCAGATCGACGGCATCTTTGCCGCCAACGACGCCATGGCGATCGGCGCCATCGAAGCGCTGCAAGGCGCCAACCGCAAGGCGCTGGTGTCTGGCATCAACGGCACGCAGGAGGCCATCGACGCGATCAAGGCCGGCACCATGCTTGCCACCGGTGACTACAATGGATTTGCCCAGGGTTGCCTGGGCATGACCGCCGCCATCCGCAAGCTGCGTGGCATGCCGGTTACCCAGAGCATCGTGCTACCGGCCACGGTGGTGGACAAGACCAACTACCAGTCGATCGACATCCCGGTTGCCAAGCGCACCTGCCCGCGCTGGGAAGACGCCACCAAGGCTTGACCGCCACAGGTTCATGCATTCATACGTCGCTAAGTCCATAACGGAACACACATCATGCGCAACCTAGACGAAGAGACCATCACGCAGGCCGTGCTGGCGCGGCATGCCGACATGCCCAACGGACGGCTGAAGGAGATCATGACCAGCCTGGTCCAGCATCTCCACGCTTTTGCCCGCGAGGTGCAGTTGACCGAGGCCGAATGGGCCGAAGGCATCAAGTTCCTGACCGAAGTGGGTCATACCTGCACCGGCAGCCGGCAGGAGTTCATCCTGCTGTCCGACACACTGGGCCTGTCCACGCTGGTCACCGCGCAGAACCACAAGAAGCCGCGTGGCTGCACCGAGGCCACGGTGTTCGGGCCGTTCTACGTGGATGACGCGCCGGAGTACGAACTGGGCGCCGACGTAGGCAACGGCATGGCCGGCGAGCCGTGCTATGTCAGCGGCAAGGTCAAGAGCGTGACGGGCGAGGCGGTGCCGAACGCGCGGCTGGAAGTCTGGCAGGCGGATGTGGAAGGGTTCTATGATGTGCAGCAGGCGGGGCTCGATGGCCACCAGGGCCGCGGCACGCTGAAAGCCGACGAGAGCGGCGGCTTTCACTTCAAGTCGATCGTCGCCGAGTGCTACCCGATTCCGCACGATGGCCCGGTGGGCCGCATGCTCGATGCCATGGGCCGCCATCCGTGGCGTCCCGCGCACCTGCACTTCATGATCTCCGCACCGGGGTTTGAGACGCTCGTCACCCATGTGTTCCGCGAAGGCGGCGAATACCTGGATTCCGACGCTGTCTTCGGCGTGCGCAGTTCCCTGATCGCTGACTGGGTGCGGCACGAAGCCGGCACCGCCCCCGACGGCACGCCGAGCGCCACGCCGTTCTACACGCTGGATTTCGATTTCATTCTCAACCCGGCACCGCAAGCGCCGGCGCCGTCCCGGAGGTAAGCCCCATGCTGTTCGTATTTCATCTGCTCGACAAGCCCGGCACCAGCGAACTGCGCACCCGCGTGCGCCCGGAGCACAAGGTCTATCTCGGCGCCAAGGCCGACAGCATCGCCTTTGCCGGCCCGCTGCTGGGCGAGGACGGCACCACCATGGTCGGCAGCCTGCTGGTGATCGATTTCCCGTCTCACGAGGCGGCCATGGACTGGCTGGCAGGCGAGCCTTTCACGCAGGCCGGCGTCTACGGGCATTCGACGGTGCATGCCTTTAGCAACCTGTGGCAGCAGAAGGCCGGCTTCCCGCCCGCTTGACAACAGGCAAGATCACGACGATCAGCAAAGATCAGGAGGGAGAAAACGTGTCCATCGTCAAACACATCGTGATGTGGAACCTGCGCGGAGAAACCGAAGTCGACAAGCAAGACGCCGTGGCCCGGCTCAAGCTTGCGTTCGAAGGGCTTCGCGGCCGGATCCCCGGAATGCGCCACCTGGAAGTCGGCGTGGACTCGAGCAAGGTCAACTACGCCTGCGACGTGGTCCTGTACTCCGAATTCGAATCGCAAAAGGCGCTGGAGGGCTATGCCAGCCATCCGGAGCACCTGCGGGTGAAGGAGGAACTTGGTGACTTGCGCATTGCCCGGCACCAGGTGGACTACGAGCCGTCCGCGTGAGGACGTGAAGGTCGTGACGGTCGTGACGGTCGTGACGGTCGTGAAGAGGGAACCGGTGGCGGTCAGAAGCTTCGCGCCGCCGTCCCTTGGTTCGCCGGCGGAAACACGCACCACGAGCCGTCGCCATGGCGAAAGAAGAACAGCATGTCGGCCGCACGTTGCACGCAGACATAAGGCACCCGGCCGGTACGCATCCTGCCGAAGCGCGCGACGCGCACGAGGCGGCCTTCGACAGGGCCAATCCACTTGGCCACGATCGTATGCAGGTTGTTGGTATCTGATCGCATGTTCTGCTCTCCGCTTTCCGCTTTGGGATGGAACCCTTGATTCCATCGTAGGAGGGAACGGGTCGCGGCGAAGTCGGATGGGCGGCAAATGCGCATCGGCGGAAGCGGAATCCGGCGTCGGTAATTGGCTTACAAAGAGGGGGAGGTTGGGGGAGGGGGAGGGAAGGGGATGTTGGGGAGGTCGGCAATGGCCCGCGCGGCCCGGCCTCGCAAGGAAGCCGGGTTCACCTTAATGCGCTTCAATGCGCTTCAAGGCATTTCAGTCCCGATCCCGGCCACCGCCCCGGGACATCAGCAGGCCCAGGATAATGCCTGCGCCAACCGCCATGCCCATCGACCGCAGCGGCTGCTCCTTGACATAAGCCGCGGTGTCCTCCGCGCGCCGCGTGATTTGCTGGCGCACGTTGTCCGAGATGCCCTTGGCCGCCTCCTTGGCCGTGGCCATCTTGTTCAGGAAGTCCTGTTTGGCCTCTTCCATCGCGGCGGCCGACATAGAGGGCAGGCGGCCGATCAGGTCGTCGAGTTCCCGCTTGAGCCCGGAGGCTTCCTCCCGCGCGACAGCGCCGACCTGGCGGCCGGCGGATTTGGTGGCGTCCAGCACGTTCGAGGTTGCCGTGCCAACCTTGCCCGCGATACGCGAGGCTTCGTCCTGCGAGGACGATTGTCCATTGCCAAAGGTTTCCATCTGGGTACTCCTGAAATGTGGGTGGGGGGCAGGGTCTAGGCGCAGTTTTCGTGCCATGCGGCAATGCGCGCTCGTTGCGGTAACTGCGCGGGTTGGCACGGGTCGGGACGGAAAGAAAGTTACCGGTCCTTGTAATTCTTCCCGTGACGCGAAAGCCTGGGCTGCGCTGCCACCTGTGCCACCGCCTTGGCATGTTCGTTGCGCGCTCTCCGGCACGACCCTTTTTTAGGAGACGAACATGGGACAACTCAATCCCGGCATGCCCGCCGGTAGCAAGGGCGCGGCCATTGTCGGCAGCGGCGTGGGCGATGGCCCGGGCCCGGAAGTGATGGCGGCATCGACGCTGGATGGCGACAAGGTGTATTCCTCGGACGGCGAACACGTAGGCAAGATCTCGGAGATCATGCTCGACGTTCGCGGCGGGCGCATTGCCTACGCGGTGCTGACCAGCGGTGGCTTCCTCGGGATGGGCGACACCCTCCACGCCATTCCCTGGAGCGCGCTCACCCTGGACACCGACGAAAAGTGCTTCCGCATCGGCGTGACCGCGCAACGCATCAAGGACGCCCCGGGTTTCAACAAGGACAGCTGGCCGGCCATGGCGGATCCCCAATGGGGCACAACGCTGCATGAGTACTATGGCCGGAACCCTTACTGGATCGTGGACGCCGGGCCGCTATAGGTCCGCTGTGAGGCCGCTTCCAGCTGCTCTGTGGCTGGGGCGGCCTGTCGGGCAGGCTGTCCACCGGACGGGGCAGCCTTGACGCGCCCCCGCAAGCAGCGTCTTGCACGCTGATGCGGGGGCGGCGTCTTTCCGTGTATTGCGCGCACTGCTGTGTTTCCCTCCCCGTTTTTCCTCGAGTCGCCGGCATGCGATCCCGCTGCGCGGGCAGCCTTGCCGCGTCCGTGCGAGAATCTCCCTCGGCCTGCTGTTCGACAGGCATGGGATGAACGCCGGATGCCCGACGTTCAAAACGATAAATTCGCGCGCGAAGGCGGTTCCCCCGGGACCCGGTTATCGCGACGCCAAATGGAGACAGGACCTTCCTATGGGCATCACAGAACTTCTGGCGCAGCCGATTGGCAACCTTGCGGACTGCGTTCAACTGCACGCCGCCGAGCGGCCCGGGCATGTCGCGGTCGTCGACAGCCGCGGCTCGCTCACCTATGCCGAATTCGACGCGCTGGTCGACCGCGTCGCCACCGCCCTGCAACGCGACGGCTTGCAGCCCGGGGCCTCGCTCGCCATCTGCGCGGCAGCGTCCATCGAATACGCCGCGATCCTGATCGGCGGCCTGCGCGCCGGCGTTGCCCTGGTGCCGCTCGCGCCGTCCTCCACGCCGGCAAGCCTGGCGGGCATGGTCGAAGACTCCGACGCCCGGCTGCTCTTTGTCGATGCGGACGTCCTGCGTGAGATCGCGCCGGTGAAGGACAACATCCATGCCCGGCTTGTCGGGCTGGCCGACGCGCCCGCCGGCCTGTCCTTCGAAGCCTGGCTGGCCCCGCAGGGCAGCCGCCCGCAGGCGCATCCGATTGAGCCGCAACAGGTGTTCAACATCATCTACTCCTCGGGCACGACCGGGACGCCCAAGGGCATCGTGCACGCCCACGCCCTGCGCTGGAACCAGATCCGCCGCGTCCAGGAGTCCGGCGGCTACGGTCCCGACGCTGTTACGCTGATCTCCACGCCGCTGTACTCCAACACCACGCTCGTCAGCTTCATCCCCACGCTGGCGCTCGGCGGCACCGCCGTGCTGATGCCCAAGTTCGACGCACAGCGCTACCTGCAACTGGCCGCGCAGCATCGCGTTACGCACAGCATGCTGGTGCCGGTGCAATACCAGCGCCTGATGGCGCGCGCGGACTTCGATGAATACGACCTGTCGTCATACCGGATGAAGTTCTCCACCAGCGCGCCGCTGTCCGCTGCGCTGAAGGCCGAGATCCTCAAGCGCTGGCCCGGCGGCCTGGTCGAGTACTACGGCATGACCGAAGGCGGCGGCAGCTGCGTGCTGGCCGCGCACGAGTTCCCCGCCAAGCTCCATACCGTGGGCAAGCCCATGGAAGGGCACGACATCCGCCTGATCGACGACAACGGCAGCGAAGTGCCCGTGGGCGAGATCGGCGAAGTCGTCGGCCATTCCAACGCCATCATGGCCGGCTACCACAAGCAACCGGAGAAGACCGCCGCGGCCGAATGGCGCGACGCCACCGGCAAGCTCTTCATCCGCACCGGCGACGTTGGCCGCTTCGACGAAGACGGCTTCCTCACGCTGATGGACCGCAAGAAGGACATGATCATCAGCGGCGGCTTCAACATCTATCCCAGCGATCTCGAAGGCATCCTGCAGCAGCATCCCGACGTGCTCGATAGCGCCGTGGTTGGCGTGCCTTCGCAACGATGGGGTGAAACGCCGGTGGCGTTCGTGGTTCGGCGCGAAGGTGCGACCGTGTCCGTTGAGGCGTTGATGGCGTGGACCAATGAGCAGGTTGGCAAGACGCAGCGGCTTGCGGTGCTGGAACTGGTGGACGTGCTGCCGCGCAGCGCGATCGGGAAGGTGCTCAAGCGGGAGCTGCGGGACGGGTTCAGGCCCGGGCGGCCGCTGGATTGAGGTACTCCTCCCCGCCCGCAAAGCGGGCGAGGGGAGGACGCAGGAATCCTATGCCCCGGAGCCGGCCCGCGCCGCTCCGGCGGCCAGCCCCTGTACCTGCGCCGCCCCCTTTGGCGAGATCATGCCAATGAAATCCTGCATATAGCCGCGTACATACTGGTCGTCCCTGAAGCTGATGGCCGCCATGGAGGCTGGGAAGATCCCCTTGGTATCGATCACCGCCAGATCAATGTCCCGCGCCGGCTCTACCGCCATCTGCTGCACAACGGCTACCCCCAGCCCCGCCGCCACATAGGCCTTGATCACATTGGCATCGGTTGCCCGCACCACTACCCGCGGCGACAGGCCCTTGCGCTGGAACTCCCGCATCACCACCCACCCGGAATTGAAATGCTCGTCATAGGTCACGAGCGGATACTGCGCGATATCCTCGATCGTGACCTTGTTCAGCTTTAGCAGGGGATGCCGCTTGGGCACGATCAGGCAGCGCGGGATGGGGTAGGCCTCGAGCGTGATGATGCCCTCCGGCGTCTTCTGCGGCAGCGTCGACACGCCGAGTTCCACCGCCCCTTCGGCCACCCACTGCACGATTTCGGCGGGCGTGCCTTGCAACAGCTCCAGGTTGACCGCCGGATGGGCGGCGCTGAAGCGCCGGATCACATCGAGCAGGGCGTAGCGGGCGTGGATATGCGTGGTGCCCACGCGCAGGGTGCCGCTGCTCGTGGCGAGGTTGGCTTGCGCCAGGTTGGTCAGCGCGCGCGTGTCGTTCAGCACGCGGCGGGACAGTGCCGCTGCTTCTTGTCCCGCATCCGTGAGCGCTACCAGCCGGTTGCCGCGGCGCACGAACAGCTCCACGCCAATCTCATTTTCCAGCGACCGGATCAGTTTGCTGACGGCGGGCTGGGTCGTGTGCAGCGCATCCGCGGCCCGGGACACGCTGAGGTTGCTGGCGATCACGGCCTGGATGCAGCGAAGTTGCTGGAGGGTCATATCATGCCATTTTGGCAATGATTGTCTACGAACATGTCATTTTACAGAAAGATGTGGGAGGCAGAGAATCGCTACATCTTCTTCCAGCGTAAAAGGCCTCGGCAATGACATCCAGCGTGTTCGACCAGTCCCTGCAGCAGCATATGTGGACCACGGATGAGATGCGCGCCGTGTTCTCTGAGGAGAACCGGGTGCAGAAGTGGTTCGATTTCGAGGCGGCGCTGGCCCTCGAGCAGGCGGCGCTGGGCATCATTCCCTCGGCCGCGGCCAGCGAGATCGCCGCGCGGGCCAATGTCGCCGATATCGATATGGCGGCGCTCGCTCACGAAACGCGCCGCGTGAAGCACCCGCTGGTGCCCGCCGTGCGGGCGCTGCAGCGTCAGTGCGCCAGCGAGTTGGGAGAGTTCGTGCATTTCGGGCCGACATCGCAGGACGTGTACGACACCGGCATGATGCTGCAGGTGCGCGAGGCGCACCGCATCCTGATGCGCGACCTGACCGGGGTCTCGCGCGAGCTGTATCGCCTGGCGGATGCGCACAAGCACACGCCGATGGCCGGGCGGACCCATTCGGTGCAAGCGCTGCCGATCACCTTTGGCCATAAGTGCGCGGTCTGGCTGTCGGAGCTTGGTCGCCACCACGAGCGGATGCTGGCGCTGGAGGATCGCACCTTCGTTGGCCAGATGGTGGGCGCGGTGGGCACCAAGGCCTCGTTCGGCCCACAGGCCATGGCGCTGGAGGCGCGGCTGATGGCGCGGCTCGGCCTGAACGTGGCCGATATCAGCTGGCAGCCCGCGCGCGACCGCCTTGGCGAGTATGTGAGCGTGCTCGGCCTGATCGGCGCCACGCTGGGCAAGATCGCCAACGCGATCATGAACCTCGAAGCCGACGAAGTGGGCGAGCTGGCGGAGCCGTTCGTTGAGGGCAAGGTGGGGTCGTCCACCATGCCGCACAAGCGCAACCCCGCCGTGGTGGAGACCGTGGTGACCCTCAGCCGCGCCATCCGCTACAGCGTGGCGATGATGCACGACGCGCAGATGGCGGAACACGAGCGTGACGTGGCGGCGGTGCGCATGGAGTGGAAGGCGGTGCCGGAGGCTTGCATGATGGCGGCGGCGATGCTGCAGATGATGCATTACGCGTTGTCCGGCCTGACGGTCAACGCCGAGCGCATGCGCGCCAACCTGGATCTGCTTGGGGGCTTCCTGATGTCGGAGCGCGTGATGTTCGCGCTCTCCGAGAGCGTCGGCAAGCAGACCGCGCATGAACGGGTCTACGCCGCTGCCATGCAGGGCATGGAGGGCGGCCTCACCTTCGAAGAGGCGCTGCGGCGCGATGCCACCATCTGCGAAGCGCTCGACCCCGCCACGCTCAAGCAGCTGCTCGATCCCGCCACCTACGTCGGCCTGGCGCCCGAGATTGTCGACAGCCTGCTCGGCAAGATTCGCGCAAGCGGCTGGCTGGACTGAATGCCCGCAGGCACATACCTAAAACAAAAGGAGACACCATCATGAACCGAATTGCCCAGCAGCTTGGCCGGGTTGTCGCCACGGCATGGCTTTGCGCATCCGCCGCCGTGGCCACCGCCGCGCCCGCCGACACCTATCCAAACCGCCCCGTGCGCGTGGTCGTGCCTTATCCGGTCGGGGGCGGCGGCGATACGGTTGCGCGTCCGCTCACCTTGTACCTCTCGGAGCGGATGGGCCAGCGCATCATCGTGGACAACCATGGCGGGGCCAACGGCAACATCGGCATGGATATGGTCGCCAAGGCGCCCAACGATGGCTACACGCTGGCGCTGGCGCTGACCTCGCAACTGGCGGTGAACCCGAGCCTGTACCGCAATCTTCCCTATGATCCGATCAAGGATTTCGAGCCGGTGTCGCTGGTGGCCTCGGCGCCTTACTTCCTGGTGGTGCATCCGTCCGTGCCCGCGAAAAACCTCGCCGAGTTCATCAAGCTGGTCAAGGCGAACCCCGGCAAGTACACCTATGGATCGTCCGGCAATGGGAGCGGCCCGCACCTGTCGATGGAGCTGCTGAAATCGATGGCGGGGCTCGACCTTGTCCACGTGCCCTTCAAGGGCACCGGCCCGGCCATGCCCGCGCTGCTTGCCGGCCAGGTGAACGTGATGTTTGCCAGCTACGGCGTAGCGTCCCAGCAGATCAAGGCGGGCAAGCTGCGCGTGCTGGCCGTATCCACGGCGCAGCGGGCGGTCTCGATGCCTGAAGTGCCCACCATCGCCGAAGCCGGCGTGCCGGGTTACGAGTCGAACGTCTGGTATGCGCTGTTGGCGCCCCGTGGCACTCCGCGCCCCATCGTCACGCGGCTGAGCAACGAGATCGCCGGCCTGATCAAGGACTCGGAGCTGCGCCGCCGCTTCCTGGTCGACGGCATCGTGCCGGTGGGCTCCACGCCGCAGGCGCTAGGCGCCTACATCACGTCCGAGAGCACGAAGTGGGCGGCCATCGTCAAGCGCTCGGGCGCCACTATCGACTAGCCGTGGGCTTGGTCAGCCGCCAGCGCATCGCACAACGCCGCACCATACAGCAAACAGGAACACCGCAACCATGAAGATCGAACGCGTCGAGGCAATCGCCGTCAGCATCCCGCTCAACAAAGTGTTCACCGGCAGCTCCTACCGGGTCACCAGCCGCGCGACGGTAATCACGCGCATCCATACCAACTCAGGGCTGGTCAGCGAGGTGTACAACGGCGACCCCCGCGAACACGGCCCGGAGATCGCTCGCATGATCGAGCAGGACATGGCGCCGCTGCTGGTCGGTGAATCCATCTATGCTTGCGAACGCATCTGGGAAAAGCTGTTCCGGCTGACCATCGCGGCGCCCGACCGGCCACTGGTGATGAACGCGATCGCGTGCGTGGATACGGCCGTGTGGGACCTGGCGGGCAAGTCGCTCGGCATCAACGTGTGCCGACTGCTTGGCGGCTACCGCCAGGAGATCCCGATCATTGCCATCGCTGGCTACTACCTGCCTGGCAAGACACCGTCCGACCTGGCCGCCGAAATGGCATGGCTGAAGTCGGTGGGCATGGCGGGTTGCAAGGTCAAGGTGGGCGGCGTATCGCCCGAGGAAGACGCAGAGCGCGTGAAGCATGCGCGGCAGGGTGGCGGCGACGATTTCCTGATCGCGGTGGATGCCAACCGTGGCTGGAACATCCAGGATGCGACCCGCTTCGCCCGGTTGATCGAGCCGTACAACATTGCGTGGTTCGAGGAGCCCTGCCACTGGCATGACGATGCGCGCGGCATGGCGGCCGTGCGGCGCGCCACATCGATTCCCATCAACGCGGGCCAGAGCGAAGTCAGCGCCGCGGGCGTGCGCCGCCTGCTGGACGCTGAAGCCGTGGACATCATCAACTTCGACGCATCGGAGGGCGGCGGCCTCACCGAGTGGCGCCGCGCCGCGGCAGCCTGCGCGCTTGCCGGCGTGCGCATGGCCCACCACGAGGAGCCGCAGATCGCTTCGCACATGCTCGGCGCGATGCCGCACGGGATCTGTGTGGAGTGCTTCCCGGACCCGGACCGCGACCCGATCTTCCCAGGCATGTGGGTGAATCCGCCCGCCGTTAAGGACGGCATCATGGCGATTCCGCAAGGGCCGGGATTCGATATCCAGCTCGACTGGGAGATGGTGAAACGGTATCGGGTGAACTAGGGCGGGGCTATCCGCCGCGCGCGGCTCTCGCTTGCCCATTTTCTGGTTTGGCCTGGGGCCACAACGGCGAACTGGCCGAAAAATCCGCCTCCTCCATCGTGACCGCCTTCAGCGACCGGACCACGGCACGCGTATCCCCAGTGCGCCACTGGAAATAGTAAGACAGGTTGTGCGGCGCTGGCGTGCTCGTCAACTCCGCCAGCTTGCCCGCGCGCACAAACGGTTCCACATAGGACTGCGGGAAAAGGCTGATCCCCACGCCTGCCATCACCATCGCAATCAGGGCAGAGAGGCTGTTGCAGACCAGCGCCCTGGGGATCTCCAGCTTCTGCTGCGCCGCCCATTTCTCGATGGCCAGCGTGAGGCCCGCTTCCGCGCTGAGCATGATCACCGGATGCTCGGTGAAGTGCCGGGGCGTGAGGACGGTGCCGGAAGCCAGCCGCTGCGGCGCCGCCATCCACTTGTACGCCAGCTCGCCGACTTTCTCCTGCGACAGGTTGGGCGAGGCGCAGGGGCCGGGAATGATCGCGAAATCCAGCTCGCCGCGTTCCAGCTTGCGCTCCAGGTTGAGCGTCAGGTCTACCTGCGGCTCCAGCACCAGGTTCGGATGGAGCTCGCGCACCCGCGCGACCAGGCTCGGAAACCAGGTGGACGCTACCAGCTCGCTGATGCCGAAGCGGCAGCTCCCGCGCAGCGCGCTAGCCATGCCCAAGTCCGAGCGGATGCGGCTTTCGATGTCGAGGATCTGGGCGGCGTGTTCAAGCAGGCGCTCGCCCGCGTCGGTGATCATCGAGCGTTGCCCGGTACGGTCGAACAAGGCCTTTCCCAGGTCGTCTTCCAGCTCGGCGATGCGCTTTGACAGCGACGACTGCGTGACATTCAGCCGCGCGGCGGCGACGGAGAAACTGCCGAGTTTTGCGGCCCAGTAGAACGCTTCCAGCTGTTTCAGTGTCATGGCGATGCCTTTGCCTGGCGATGCGTTTGATGGCCCGCCAGCGCGCGGACATTCCAAAATCTCACTGGGGGCCGTGAGGATTTGTCGCTTTCTTCTCGCGCGGGACGTACGTATCGTCTGGCCATTGTCAATATTGGCTTGGAGAGGCAGAGATCATGCGGCAGGGCCTGAAAGCATTCAAGGTGCACCACACCATCAATACACTAGGCGCGTTGCTTCTGTTCGCAACCGGCATGGCGGCGACCCCGGCCAGGGCTGAGTGGCCCAACGATCATCCCATCCAGGTCTATGTCGGGTTTGCCGCCGGCGGCGGCACCGATACCATGGCGCGCACCATGGCGCCGTTCATCCAGCGCTACCTTGGCGCAAACGCGAGCCTGGTGGTGCAGAACAAGCCCGGCGCCGCCAGCGAGATCTCCAACCTCAGCCTGATGCGCTCGGTGCCGGACGGCTACACCGTTGGCGTGGTCAACCTGCCGGCCATGGCGTTCTCGCCGCTGTACAGGAAGACCAGCTTCGATCCGGCCGCGCTGCAGCTCGTCGCCCGGGTTCTTTGCGATCCGACCATCCTGGTGACGCGCAAGGACAGCCCGTACAACAACCTGAATGACGTGGTGGCGGCGTTGAAGAAGAAGCCTGCTTCGCTGTCTTTCGGTCACAACGGGGTCGGGACGAACGGGCACCTGGCGCTCTTGCAATTGCAGAACGTGGCGGGCGTGAAGGTCAACGACATCCCCTATAACGGGACGGCGCAATCCAAGACGGCTTTGTTTGGCGGGCATATCGATTTTGCGGCGGTCACCACGGGCGAGCTGCAGGATGCGAGCAAGGAGGCCGTGCCGCTGAAGATTATCGCGCAGATGGGGGAGAAGCGGGCCGCCTCGCTGCCCGATGTGCCGACGGCCCGGGAGCAAGGCTTTGACGACGTCATGCCGGCCGAGCGGGGGATTGCGGTGCCCGCGGGCGTGCCACCAGCCATCGTGGAGAAGCTGCGCGCGGCCGTCAGGGCCACTCTGAAGGATCCCGAGTACCTGAAGAAGGCCGGCAACGATGCGCCGGTGCTGGCCTATCTGCCCGGCGACGACTGGGGCCGGGAAATCGCCGCGCGCAAGCCCATGATGCGCAAGCTGGCCGACAGCATGCCCAAGGAGTGACAACCCCATGACTACCCATCCATCCTCGCGATCCTAAGTCCATGCAACGCATTACCCCGGTTCAAAAGACCGCATCCCTGCGCACCCTGCTGCAACGGGAAGCGTTCGTGGTGGCGCCCGCCGTGCACGATATCTTCAGCCTGCGGCTGGTGGAGCAGGCGGGCTACCAAAGTGCCTGCATCAGCGGCGCCATGCTGTCGTACAGCCTGCTGGGCGTCCCGGACATCGGCCTGCTCACGCTGACGGAATGTGTGGAGCACTGCCGGCGGCTGACCCGTGCCGCATCCATTCCCATCACCGCCGATGCGGACGCGGGCTATGGCAACCCGCGCGGCGTCCACTATGCCGTGGAGTTGTTCGAGGAGGCCGGTGCGGCCGGCGTGAACATCGAAGACCAGGTGGTGCCAAGGCGCTGGGGCTCGGCAGCACCCAAGGAAGTGGTGCCGCTCGGCGAGATGGTCGCCAAGATCGATGCCGCGCAGCGCGCCCGGCGCGACAGCAACTTCATGATCATTGCCCGCACGGACGCGTTTGCCTGTGAAAGCACCGAGCAGGTCATCCTCCGGGCCAGGGCGTACCAGGCGGCGGGCGCTGACATGCTGCTGCCCATTGCGCCCCGCACCGAGGACGATATCGCTCGGCTGGTGCGCGCGCTGGATATCCCGGTGACGCTGAGCGCCGGGACCGGGCTGGCACCAAGCCCGTCCGCCGCGAATGTGTCACTGGAGCGGTTGCGTGCGCTGGGCGTGCGCAGGGTTAGCCTGACTACGTTGCTGCCGGGTGCGGCGGTAGCCGGGATGCGGCGGGGCCTGGACGCCATGCGGCTGGCGGGTGGCGCCAGAGATGACGGGATGGCGGCAGCGGGCGAGGGCAGCCTTGGGGCGCTGTTCGATGCGGCGGAGCAGATCGCCTTCGAGGATGCGCTGCTGCATTAGCGCCCTCTTGTCCCGAGACGCCGCGAAGGCCGGAGCTTCCCCCGGGCGGGCGCGCCCGCGATCGCAGTAACAGCCCCAGATGCTCCTTGGCCTCTGAGATGACCTCATTTGTGAGGGGTTGGCCCTCCCGCGTCAGTAGGGGGTTGCCCCATACCCGGCTTCACGACTCGGCTACACAATCCAAGTATCTCGTTAACAGACTGTGTCGGCGCTAGTTATCGACAGACTGGATGATTATGCAGTCGCTAACCTGGTGCCGGCAGCGCCTGTTGACGCAGCGCTTCCCTCTTATATGGGGGGCGCGCTGCTCCCGCCCCGGCCAGCAAATCGTCGCAAGCCGCGATGCGGCGGGCCAATAGCGCTGACGGTTGAAGAATAAGAAGGAGGCTTCCATGAACGCCCGCGGGACATGGACCCTTGCGTGCCAGCGCCGGCGTCCGTCAGATTCGTCAGCTTACCGGCTTCTCTGCGTTTTCCTGACTTCCTCAACACTAAGTACGGCGGCGCTTGCTCAACATCCTGCCCACGTGTCTGATCCATCCCTGCTGGGGTGCTGGCGTTCCGAAAAGGGCATCGCCTATTTTTCCGATGGAACGAGCAGGGAAGGAAAGGGAAAGTGTGCGACTGAAATTAGTGAAGATCGAATAGTGTTGGAGTGCGTTGGCCGTCCAGACCGAATCGTCTATTCATACTATATCCCCTCCCCCGGCGTCTACATAGCCGAGGTTATTGAACACAAGGCCTTTCCGGAACTTGTAGGACGGAAGCGCCGTGCAGAGTATCAAATAGACGGGAATACGTTGACGATCACGACCTATCCCACGACGGATATCGCGGGTCCCCACACAATTAAATTGAAGTCATCGGCGTCCAAGGTTCCAGGTGCGAAGGTGTGTGAACCGAACTAAGGGTGCATACACTCTGGCAATTCTTCTCGTTTTGGCGAATCAATATGAAGAAGGCGCTGCCATGATCGACGCTGTGGCATCCGATTCCCGCGCGGCATTGACCGTTTTTACCTCCGCGCCATAGCGCTGTGCCTGCGGGCTGCGCACTGGGGCTAACGATTTCATGCGAGACGGCGTTGGCGTTGAACCATTCTTTTACGTCTGCCTATTGAGGACCGAGCTTGAGATTTTGTGCAATACGTGTGAACTTCGCGTGCTCGGACTTCAGGAAGGCTTGAGCTTGGGCCACCGTCATGGGTTCCAATGTCCGTTGAAGGTTGGTTTCAACGCGAAGGCGGTTCTCGGGACTGACGAGCCACGCATTCATGGCTTCGTTCAGGCGTGTCACCAAGGGGGCGGGGGTGTCGGGTGGGGCTAGCACTGCAGCCCATTGACTGTGCTCGAAATCAGAAAGGTGTTTGCTCTCTGCAAGTGCGGGCACGTCGGGCAAGGACGGATTGCGCCGTTTGCTGGCCACGCCGATGGGTTTGAATCGCCCCGTCTTGATCATTCCCAATGTAGGGCCGCCCATGGGAATGAAGGTCAGGTCGATTTGCGCGCCAGCGATGTCATTCGTCACCGGCGCCGCGCCTTTATAGGGAACCTCCAGGAGTTGAATGCCTGTTCTGGCTTGAAAGTCCGCACCGACCAGGTGGGGCGCCGAGCCGGGCCCCCAATGCGCAATCGAGAGCTTGCGATTGGCCGGGTTCTTCGTATAGGCAATGACTTCGTCGACGTTTTTGAACGACAGGGCGGGGCTCGAGACAAGGATGAAGTCAGACATGCCCGTCAAGCCAAGAAGCTTGAAGCTGTCGGGTCGATACTTGGCGGACGCGACGCTAAGCGGCGCCACAAGGAAGTCAATGCCTGTGGTGCCCAACAGCGTATAGCCGTCGCTCGGACTCCGGAGCACGTTCATCGCGCATATGGATCCGCTTGCCCCTGGCAAGTTATCCGCAAGAACGTTCTGCCCGAGATTCTTCTGCAAGACCACCGCCGCAGCGCGAATCGAGGCGTCCGCGGGCCCCCCAGCCGGAAATGCGACCTTGATGACGATTGGCTTGTTGGGGTAACGGGTTTCTGCCAGGAGAAGGGATGGGTACCACAGGGCCGGCACAGATCCAAATGCGGCTCGCAGCAGGCGTCGGCGCGTCCATTGAATGGCCATAGTCTTGTCTCCTCATAGTCGGTATGCGACTATGTTAGCAGCGTTAACTTTGGGGTGCCAAGGACTAATTTTGAACGCCTGTTACCGATCGTTCTGGTTCAGATGGCTTCGGCGGCGCTACGCCGCAATGTGTTTGCGCGAAGCGGGTAGCTGTTCGATGATCCGTTGGAGATGCTCCGGCCCGCTCATCACGGCGCTGAGGAACAGGGTGATTGAGAACTCAATCATCTGCTCCACTTGGACCGGCAGATCTGATCTCGGTACGCGGTCCGACAGGATTAGTGTGGCGAGCCCATGTTCCGTGCTCCAGGCTGCATGGGTGACAAGCGTGAGAGATCGTTTCGGCCAGCCACTGTCGATCGCGACTCTCTCGACAGATGACGCGAACAGGCTGAAGGACTTCATGTTTTGTTCGGTCAGCTCCGGATATGAATCGCGCGCAACCAGGCGTGGCCCGATCATCAAGTCGAACAGTCCCTTGTGGCGTTTGGCGAATTCCACGTAGGTTCGCATCATCCGGTATGCCGTGGACATTGGCGTGTCATCTGACGCCAGGATCTCCATGCGCAAGGCGGCCAACTCGCGAAATCCGTCCGCGGCAATGGCGGCCAGCAGTCCTTCCTTGCCTGCAAAGTGTCGGGAGGGGGCGGCCTCGGAGACGCCCACAGCACGCGCCAGGTATCGGAGGCTCAATTCCCGCGCACCGATTTCCTCGAGCGCGCGACGTCCCTCGGCAATCAGTGCATTGCGCAGGTTGCCATGGTGGTAAGGCGCGGCGGCGGGGGCAGGCGATTTGGCAGTCACGATGTCGACAGGGTCTGGTCAGTCGGAAGGGCAGATTATAGGCGTGGCCTGCGCGCAATAACGTAGAGGATTCCGGCGCGGCCGGCTGTGCGCTCGAGACGGCGCAGAAAGTAAAGCGGTAGGGTACTCACTCGCTACATCCGTCAATCGACCCGGGAATACCCTGATAGCGGCTCATGTTAACACTGTTAATATTGGTTGCACGTGGCGACGATCTGCGTTTGCGACGTCTTCATCGAACTGATCTCGTGAGCAACATGCCGGCACAATCCGGCCTTCCATTCAGGACAAAAAATGAGCACTGTCGTGTTTGAAAAGGATGGCGCAGTTGGCGTCGTCACAATGGCGAAGCCGCCCCACAACCTGATCGAAGACACCTTCCTGAAGGCTCTTCTGAGTGCTTACACCAATGCGGTGGAACAAGGCTGTCGGTCCATCCTGCTGCGCAGCGAGATGCGCCACTTTTGCGCCGGCGCGGACGTAGCCGGCTTTGCCGGGGGGGGGCGGCGACGCGACCAGGCCGGATTCGATGCCTTGCTCGACGCACTCGAGAACGTGCCTATTCCCACCGTCGCAGCGGTGCACGGGGGGGCACTCGGCGGCGGTGTCGAACTCGCGCTGACCTGCGACATGATCGTGGCCGCGGACACGGCATTCTTCGGCATGGCCGAGGCATCCCTTGGCCTGCTGCCGCTGCTCGGGGGTGTCCAGCGTGTTGTCCAGCGCGTCGGTCCCGCGCGTGCCAAGGAGATGGCCATGTTCGGCCGGCGGCACGACCCCGCAGTGCTTGAGCGCTGGGGTGTCATCAACCTTGTGACGGCCGAAGCCGACCTGCCTGCGGTATCGATGTCATGGGCGCGCCAGTTGGCGGCCGGTCCGACCGTGGCACTCAAGGGCATCAAGCAGCTGGCCAACTACTCGGCGCGCAGCGGTATCGCCGGGGCCGATGCCCATCAGACCGAGATCAGTAACATGATGTGGGCCAGCGCCGACCAGAAGCGCGGTCTTCAGGCTTTTGCGAAATCCGGTCCCGGCTCGGCCGTCTTCGAGGGGAACTGATCATGGGCGCTCCACTGGATGGACTGAAGGTTATTGACTTCACACGGGTTCTTGCTGGCCCGCTTTGCACCAAGACGTTGCGCGACCTGGGCGCCGAAGTGATCAAGATTGAGCCGCCCGGCGGCGATACCGGCCGTGGTGGCGTGCCGCACATCGGCACGATGTCCGTGTACTACGCGCAGCAGAATGCGGGTAAGCGCAATCTGAGTCTCGACCTGAACTGGCCAGAGGCTCGCGAGATCGTGACCGATCTGTGCCGCGAAGCCGATATCATTGTCGAGAACTTCCGACCCGGTACGCTCACGCGCTTTGGCCTCGGATATGAGCAGGTGCGAGAGTTCAATCCGACCGTCGTTTATGTTTCGATGAGCGGGTATGGGCAAACTGGTCCATGGAAGAATCGCCCCGCCTTTGCGCCGACGGTGCAGGCCGAGACCGGCCTGACGGACATTCTGCGCGAGCACTATGGATTTGAAGCCGACGCATTGCGCAACGATGCGTGCAGCCACGCCGACGTTTATACGGGGCTGCACGGTGCGATCGCTGTCCTGGCGGCATTGCAGCATCGAAATCGGACTGGCGAAGGGCAGCATGTCGACGTGTCGATGGCGGCCACCATGCTCGCCGTCAATGAGCGCGCCGGTGCACAGCTCTCGGGGGTCGACACCAACGGCGAGCCCCCCGCGCTAAGCGCACCGGAGTCCCACATCTTCCCGCTTCCCGGCGGGCGTCAGGTGACGATCGCGGCAAGCCCGATCTACTCACCCATGTTCCTTCGCTATTGCTCGATGATGCGCCGGACCGACCTGCTGCTGGATCCGCGTTTTGCCAGCGCGCCGCTACGCAGGCAGAACCTGGAGGCGCTGCTTGCAGAGGTCAGGGCGTGGATCCTCACGTTCAACGACCTCGACGAACTGCAGGCACAGGTCAGCGAGCAAGGACTTGCCATTGGCGTTGTGCGCTCCACGAGCGAACTTGCGGAGTCGGAGTGGGCGCAGCACTGGGGCGCAATCGTGGAGGTTGACGACCGCACCGGAGGGACAATGCGGATGCCCGGCCCGCCGTGGCGCTTCAGCACGGCAACGCTGCCGGCTCCGGGCATTCCGGCATTCCAGGGCGAGCACAACATTGAGCTGCTGAGCGAGCGCAACATGGAGCCGGCGAAGATCCAGTCGCTGCGGGAGCGCCGGATCCTGCTGAGCCGGAAGAGCCTGCGCGGGGACTTTGATGAAGCTTGATCATACGCACGACCCTGCCGCGCGAAGCTGGCTGGAATCGGCGAACCAGGACGGCACGCCGTTCCCGCTGCAGAACCTGCCGTTTGCCGTCTTTCGCCGGCTGGGCACTGGCGAGGCATTCCGGGGTGGCGTCGCGCTCGGTGACCAGGTGATCGACCTCGCCGCGCTGGTGCAAGGCGGGACCCTGTCCGGCCTCGCCGAACAGGCTGCCCGCGCGTGCATGCAATCCACGCTCAATGACTTCTTAGCCATGGGGCCAGGTGCGTGGCGTGCGTTGCGTCATGCACTTTTTGAGTGCTTTGACGCGCGCGTGAAGGTCGGAATCGACTTGCTCAGGCGGTCGCTGGTGCCGCAGGCAGAGGTCGAATATGGCTTGCCCGCGCAGATCGGCGACTACACGGATTTCTATACATCCATTGATCACGCGCGCAACATCGTCAAGTTGTTGCGGCCGGACGGCATCCTGTCGCCAAACTTCCAATGGATGCCGGTAGCCTATCACGGTCGCGTGTCGAGCATTGGCACATCGGGACAGACGGTTCGAAGGCCGTTCGGCCAACGCGTGGTGGTAGGTGAAGGCCCCGTGCTGGGACCCAGCGCCCGACTCGACTATGAACTGGAACTGGGCATCTTCATCGGGGTGGGCAACGAGCAGGGCAAGCGCATTCCCGTCGACAAGGCCGATGAGCACGTGTTTGGGCTATGCCTGCTCAACGATTGGTCGGCGCGCGACATTCAGTCCTGGGAATCGGCCCCGTTAGGGCCATTTCTCGCCAAGAACTTCGCCACGACGCTTTCCCCGTGGATTGTCACGATGGATGCGCTCGCTCCGTTTCGCGTTGCGTGGGAGAGGCCATCCGGCGACCCGTCGCCGCTCCCGTACCTGACTTCATCGGACACGCTGGAAAGCGGTGCGATCGATATTCAGCTCGGGGTTGCGCTGGAAACGAAGAGCCATCGCCTCAGCGATGTTCCTCCCACGCCCGTTTCACGAACAAGCTTTCGTCACCAGTATTGGACCGTCGCGCAGATGGTTGCCCATCACACCGTAGGGGGGTGCAACTTGAGAAGCGGTGACCTGCTGGGCAGTGGAACCATTTCGGGTCCGTCGCCCGCAGAGGCAGGCGCGCTCATCGAACTGACCAAAGCGGGGCGTGCGCCCATCCAGTTACGCACCGGAGAGACCCGGTCTTTTCTCGAAGATGGCGATGTCGTGGTGATGACGGGTTGGTGCGAGCGGCCGGGATACGCGCGGATCGGCTTCGGTGAGAACCGCGGTGAGGTCCTTCCGGCCAAGTGGGAGTGAGCGCGCCAGCACGCGCGCTGCCGATCGGAGCCATAGATATCAATTGAGGCGGCACCCAGCCTGGGACGCCTCACAAGGAGACATTGTCATGAACTCGTCGTTCGAAGCGGATGCGCCAGCGGCCGGAGTCGACGCTGATTCCGCATTGCGCAACGCGTATAGGTCGTCCGAATGGCGTATCTTGCCGATCCTGTTCGCTCTATGGATGTTGGCGTGGGTGGACCGGGCGAACGTAGCATTCGCGAAGTTGCAGATGCTGCCGGACCTGGGCTTCAGCGAGACCGTCTATGGATTTGGTGCGGGGTTGTTCTTCCTCGGTTATGTGGTAATGGGCGTGCCGAGTTCGATGATCCAGAGTCGCGTCGGCGCACGGGCAACGATCTCGGCGATTGCTCTCGGTTGGGGAGTAACCAGTGTCGCCATGATGTTTGTCAAATCCACCTCCATGTTCTACGCACTACGGTTCTTGCTTGGCGCTTTCGAGGCGGGGTTTTATCCGGGTGTCATTCTTTACCTGAACCAGTGGTTCCCCACGCAGCGACGCACGCGGAACTTCAGCATCTTTCATTCTGCGGCGATCTGCTCGACGGTTGCCGTCGGGCTGACCGGCGGCTTTGTGCTTGACCACATGACCGGACTTTGGGGCCTTGCCGGGTGGCGATGGATGTTCCTTGTGCAGGCTGTTCCGACGATACTGCTTTCCGGCGTGGTGTTCGCCATCCTTCCCGATGGCCCGGATGCCGCACGTTGGCTATCAGTAGAGCAGAGGCGCCTTATCCGGATGGACCTGGAGCGCGACCGTAAGCGGTTTATCTCTCCGGCTACGAGATCGACGTCATTGCTGAGCAATCCGGTCACCTGGGTACTCGCGGCAACCTATTTCGGGATCTTGACGTCCAATGCCGCACTGAGCTTCTTTACACCGACAATCCTGAGCGAGGCCGGCTTCGGTGGGTACGGCGCGATCGGCAACGTGATCGCTGCGATTTGCGTACTCGGCGCCGTCGGCAACATAGCATTCTCGTCTTTCGTTAGCCGATATCAGGACATCCGTCTGGCTTGCGTGATTGCGTCGGCCGTCAGCGTCTCCAGCATCGTGGTGCTGGCGCTCGTCTGGCACGACAACCGTGTCGCGACGTTCACCACACTGGTTCTCGCCTTGGCGGGCACAGGTGCCGGAATCTCTCTGTTCTGGCAGATCCCGGTGCGCTTCATGGACAGCAAGGCCGCGACACTGGGCGTGCCGCTCATCAGTTCGATTGCCAATGTCGCAGGGTTTCTGACGCCGTGGTTGATCGGCTACGTGCGCGATATCTCCGGCACCTATGCCAGTGGTTTCTTCTCCGCTGCGGGTGTCCAGGCGTTGGCAGCGGCCATCCTCCTGGTTGGCGTACCACTCCTGGTTCGCAGGCAGCAATCGGCCGTGCGCATGTCAGAGTCGGAGCCCGCGTGAGCGCCAGCAGACGCGAGTGGCTTGGCGAGTGGTTCGAACAGTGAATTTCAATCAACAGGAATAGCCTCAAATGGGTGCACTCAAACACATCCGCGTGCTGGATCTCACGCGTGTTCTTGCCGGGCCTTGGTGTGCCCAGACGCTCGCCGACTTTGGGGCCGATGTCATCAAGATTGAGCGCCCGAACGTTGGGGACGACACGCGCCACTGGGGGCCGCCGTACCTCAAGACACCGGACGGGGAAGAGACACGCGAGGCCGCCTACTACCTCGCTGCCAACCGGAACAAGCGATCGGTGACGGTCGACATTGCCACACCGGAGGGGCAAGCGATCGTGCGCCAACTCGCGGCCCGGAGCGATGTCATTCTGGAGAACTACAAGGTCGGCCAGTTGGAGAAGTATGGGCTCGACTACGCGTCACTGAAGGCAATCAAGCCAGACCTCATCTATTGCTCCATTACCGGTTTCGGGCAGACCGGGCCATATGCCTCGCGAGCCGGCTACGATTTCATCGTTCAGGGTTTGGGCGGCTTCATGAGCGTCACGGGTGAACACGATGGCCGCCCGGGCGGGGGACCCCAGAAGGCGGGAGTTGCGATTGCAGATCTGATGACGGGCATGTACGCGACTGCTGCAGTGCTCGCGGCGTTGGCACACCGTGATCGTACGGGGGAGGGACAGTACATCGACCTTGCGCTGCTGGATGTGCAGGTGGCGATGCTGGCCAATGTGAGTGCGAGCTTCCTGACGAGCGGCACTGCGCCGAAGCGTTGGGGCAATGCGCACGCGACGATCGTCCCCTACCAGGCGTTCGAGGCGAGCGATGGCTGGATCATTGTTGCTGTTGGAAACGACGGCCAGTATAGGAAGTTTGTTCAGGCCGGCAGCAGGGGCGAGCTGGCGGATGACGTACGTTTCTCGACCAACCCGGCGCGCGTGCTCAACCGGGACACGCTTGTGCCGCTCCTGGCAGAAATGGTTCGCACGCGCGGCAAGCATCAGTGGATTGCGCTGCTGGAAGAAGAGGGCGTGCCATGTGGTCCCATCAATGATCTGGCGGAAGTGTTCGAGAACGAGCAGGTGAGGGCGCGAGGCCTGAAGGTGGAGACCGGGCATCCGCTCGGCGGTACCGTTCACCTGGTGCGGAACCCGGTCAGAATGAGCGTTACGCCGCCTGAGACGGTTTTGCATCCGCCGATGCTTGGCGAGCATACGGAAAGCGTTCTGAAGACTGTGCTTGGCTACGACGATCACGTCATTGAGCGTTTGCGCGGGCAATCAGTAGTTTGATGAAGTGTTTCGGAGAGCATGTCGATCCTTCTCGGTTGAGCGAAGGAGTACCGGCTGCAAGGAGCGCATGTGAAAATCGATCCTCGCGTACTTGATACGGATACGATCTATAGGATTCTCAAGGGCGTCGTGGTTCCTCGACCCATAGGCTGGATCTCCAGCGTGGCGGGAGACGGCACAGCGAATCTTGCGCCATTTTCATTCTTTACAGTGGTGTCGAGGAATCCTCCGATCGTCAGCATTTCGATTCTTTCCAAGGGCGACCAGAATTCCAAGGATACTCTCCGTAACATACTCAGTACGGAGGCATTCGTCGTCCATGTCGTATCACTGGAACTTGTTGAGAAGATGCATCTGACTGCGGTCGATCATCCACCCGAAGTCGACGAGTTCGAAGTTGCGAACCTTGGAAAGGAGCCTGGAGAGCTCGTGAGCGTACCGCGCGTTGCAGGCGCGCGAGTTGCGATGGAGTGCGTATTCGACCGAGTCATCCGAGTGGGTGATGTTGGCGATCAGGTGATTTTTGGGAAGATTGTCCGCTTCCATATCGACGATGACGTCTGGCGCGATCGCGGCGGGATTGACATCGCCGCCATGAAGCCGGTCGGGCGGCTCGCCGTGGACTATTGCACTGTTGATAGCCGCTTTGGGGTGCCGGTGCCCGAACACATCCGCAAGAGCGCTGACGATGCGCCGCGCGGCTGAGTGAACCAGGAATTTTCGGGTGGCACAGAGCGCTCGTCGCTGCGTGCGCCTGGCAGACAAACCTATGACCTTTATCGAACCATCCCGGGACATCGACTTCCCGCTCGAAGGCGTGCGCGTGCTCGATCTCTCGCGCGTGTTCGCCGGTCCGCTGTGCGGCCAGGTGCTTGCTGACTTTGGTGCCGAGGTGGTCAAGGTCGAACACCCGGGGCGCGGCGACGACACGCGCGACTGGGGCATGCGCATCGGCAAGACCGAGACGACCTACTACAACAGCATGAACCGCAACAAGCGGTCCATCACGGTGGACCTGCAAAGCCCGGAAGGCGTACAGATCATCCATGACTTGCTGCCGCAATTCGATGTGGTGATCCACAACTTCAAGACTGGCGGCGCCGAAAAGCTGGGTCTGGGCTACGAGCGGCTCAAGGCCTTCAGGCCCGACCTCATCTACTGCGCAGTGGCCGGCTATGACAGCAGCGGCCCCGAGGCCACGCGCCCCGGCTACGACCTGGTTATCCAGGGCGAAGCGGGGCTGATGGCCCTGAACGGCGAGGCCGGGCAGCCGCCGCTCAAGTTCGGCGTGGCCGTGGTCGACATGATGACCGGCATGTACGCGGCGCAAGCCGTGCTGGCCGCGCTGTTTCGCCGCGAACGCACAGGTCGCGGCAGGCTCATCGAGATGGCGCTTTACGACTGCGGCATCATGGTCACCGGCTACTACGGATTGGATGCGATGCTTCTCGGGCATGATCCCGCGCGCTATGGCAACGCCCATCCCTCCATCGTTCCCTATGGCATGTTCGAGGCCGCCGACGGTCCGCTAATCATCGCCGTGGGCAATAACGCCCAGTTCGACAAGTTCTGCCGCCAAGTCATCCAGCGCCCCGATATCGTCGAGGACCCCCGCTTTGCGACCGGTGTGGAGCGTACCAGGAACCGGCTTACGTTGACGCCACTGCTTACGGGGCTGATTCGCAGCTTTGCGCGCGACCTGCTGCTCCAGCGCATGACGGCCTGCGGCATTCCGTGTGGCAAGGTGGCCGGCCTGCACGAGGCGCTGACCAGTGAGCGCACGCGCCTGGGCGGCCTGCTGCGCGACATGCCGCACCCGGTGTCGAACAGTACGCCGGTGTTCGCGCCGCCTTACCGCCTTGACGGCCAGCGTCTGCCTATCCGTAACGCGCCGCCCACGTTGGGAGAGGGTACGCGCGACGTGCTGCGCCGGCTGCTTTCGATGAGCGACGAACGGCTGCAGGAGCTGTGCGCCAAGGGCGTGCTCACGCTGCCGGAAGCGCCGCCCCAGGGCTGAATCCGCTTGAACAATCCGGTCAAGCAGTCCCACGAGCGCAAGCCGGAGGGCGATCCGGGACGATGGTGGCAAGGCCATTGTCAAAGCGGACCGTCAGATGAGACATGGGCATCCTTTGTCGGGGATGTGGAAGCTAGTGTCCCGTTCCGTTGTGAGCGGATCTATATTTTTGTAGGATGTTGGTATCGACGAATGGGAGATGCCAACATGCCAATGGGACGACCGAAGCTGGGATCTGGTGTTGAGGGAAGACGAGCGGTCTCAACTTGCATCGATGGTGCGTTTGCGGAGGTATCCCGGCGTCGCTCTTTAGGGCGGGGTTTTGATGCTTCTAGCTGCTGTCGCGGCTGTACGGTGTTGGCCGTGTTGGAACGTGTGAGATGTCACTTTTCTTTACTCGTAAAGAAAAGTAACCAAAAGAAAGCGATCCTTGCAGGAGGCCGGCTTATTGGGGTTACGTAGCCCGGTGGTTTCGTCGTTAGGCCCCGGGTTTTAATTGACTCGTGCCGTTACCGGTTTGAATGGCCACGATCCTGTTAATGACGCTGGTTTTGTGGTGAGGCCCCCGGTAGCAGCATCCCTGCCAATTCACCCATCTGCCGGTACCGGCGCAAAGCGCCACTATATATCACATCGCGATGGTTTCGTGGTGGGGTGGGCGCGGTGGTGAATCCCTCAAAACTATTCTGGCGGTGCCACCGCGCCCACGACGAAAACGGGACGCATGCAACTTCGTGGCCGCTCGCACCGCGAGCGACAGACGGCTTGAAATTCGTGGTGGTGGCTACCGGTGGGGGCCACCACGAAACCCTGGGCATTGGCAGCGTCGTGATGATCTAAGCTGGTAACGGCACGAGTCCATTAGCACCCAGGGCCGTACGACGAAACCATTGGGATTCCCAATGACGCCACGCCAGCCTCCTGCAAGGATCGCTTT
>NZ_BAAILO010000412.1:151019-170120 GCF_054589115.1 Cupriavidus sp. 8B
AGTAAAGAAAAGTGACATCTCACACGTTCTAAAACGGCCAACACCGTACAGCCGCGACAGCAGCTAGAAGCGCTAAAACATCGCCCACTCACGCTATTCTGCATCAGCAGCTAGAAGCATGAAAACCCCGCCCAGCAAGCGCCAAAACCCGCGTCAGCGGGCCACAAGCAATACACATCGCACACTTCCTCTTTGCCTCAAGTCAAGAATCAGTGGGCTTAGCGGCGTGTGCCGATACGAGGCACTCCTGGAAAAGCAGTGCGGCGCGGGATGGCTGTGGCGAAAGGCGTAGCACACTCGAGTATCTGCACGTATAGCGAAATCTCTTCGGTGCGACTGGCTGCATTGCGCCACTGGCTACGAACTCGCCCGCATAGTGGTCCGGCAGGAAGCCCAGAAAACGACCCGACAAGACCAGGAGTGCGATAGCTTCTTGATCGAAGGCCGTTGCCTTTCGCGATAGCCCAGCTCTGTGACTGATCTCCATATTGGGAGACACGAAGCCCAGTGCAGCAAACGCATAGGACTGCAGCTTCCGCCAGGTTAGCCCGCCGTGATCCGCGCCATGGAGTGGGTGATTCGCACCGCAGTACAGAAGCATCGTCTCACCAAACAGTTCTACGTAGCTCAGGGCCTTGGAACTACGGTAGCTTGGGACGATGCCAACTTGAAAGGTCCCGTCGAGTATTCCTCGCTCGATGGGATTGGTCGAGGCAACATGAATGCTAAGGGTCACGTCCGGTGCAAGCTCCGAAAAACGCGCAATTGCAGCGCCAACGTGAGCATTTGGATTGGTCGCTATCTTGTCAAACATGGCGAGCTCGAGGCTTCCGCCCATCCTGAGGTGGATGTCGTCAATGCTGCTACGAAACGAATCAACTGACGCTAGCAGCCGCAACACCTCATCGTAAACCCTTTGACCTTCCGTAGTTAGGGCGAACCCAGATCGACCACGCCGACATAGCAGCAGACCAAGGCGTGTCTCCAGATCCTTGATATGCCGACTTACGGTCGATCCACCAATGTTTAGCTCGCGTTCAGCTGCCGTCATGCCACCACAGTCAACGACCGTCTTGAAGACCTTCAGCAGACGCAAGTCCATGTCGCTCAACTGGCCCATCGGAGCACGTAACTTAGGATCGCCGATTACTTTCATGAAGTGCTAAGTGAAGATTGACCTTTAATCATTCCAAAGGCTAACGCTATACATAAGAATTGGCAAACAGACCTCGCACAAAAGCGATATGGAGGCAGTCGCATGAAACCACAGCAAAGAGAGGAGAAAACCACCAGCTTTTCTTGCGGCAGGCTGCACCTGTGTGCCGCAACACTGCCAGCATCAAGCCACCAACAACGAAGGAGATCCTGCATGGCTGTCCGTCACACCGCATTCCGTTCCACCACCCGCATTGCCCTGGCCAGCGTCGCACTTGCCGCTGGCCTGCTCTGCAACGCCGCGCAGGCGCAGACCACGCCGGTCCCCGCCAGCGCCGACGCCCTGCACGCCCTGATCGAAACGCGCGCCAAGGCCGTCGAAGCCCAGCTGATCGCCTGGCGCCGCGACATCCACCAACACCCGGAACTGGGCAACTACGAGACCCGCACCGCGAAATTGGTGGCCGACCACCTGCGCAAGCTCGGCATGGAGGTAAAGACGGGCGTGGCCAAGACCGGCGTGGTGGGCGTGCTCAAGGGCGGCAAGCCCGGCCCGGTGGTGGCACTGCGCGCCGACATGGACGCCCTGCCGGTGAAGGAGCGCGTGGACGTGCCGTTCGCGTCGAAGGCCAAGGGCCAGTACCTGGGCAAGGAAGTCGACGTGATGCACGCCTGCGGCCATGACACCCACGTGGCGATATTGATGGCGACAGCCGAGGTGCTCGCCGGCATGAAGGACCAGCTCCCGGGCACGGTCAAATTCATCTTCCAGCCGGCCGAGGAAACTCCGGCAGACTTCGAGCCCAACGGCTCCAATATGTGGGGCGCCAAGCAGATGGTGTCCGAAGGCGTGCTGGACGACCCAAAGGTCGACGCGATCTTCGGCCTGCATGTCACCAGCAGAATCGAGTCCGGCAAGCTCGGCTGGCGCAGCGGCGCGTCGATGGCGGCGGCCGACCAGTTCTGGATCGACGTCAAGGGCCGCCAGACGCACGGTGGGCGTCCGTGGGGCGGGATCGACCCGATCGTGGTGGCGTCGCAGATCGTGATGGGCCTGCAGACCATCCAGAGCCGCCAGGTCAATGCCATGCTGGAGCCGTCGGTGATTACCGTGGGCACCATCCATGGCGGCAACCGCATGAACATCGTGCCTGAGAAGGTCGAGATGATGGGCACCATCCGCACCTATGACGAAGGCATGAAGAAAGACATCCATGCCCGCATGAAGCGCACCACCGAGGCCATGGCCACCAGCGCCGGCGCCGAGGCCAACTTTCGCGTGGTGGAGCTGTACAACGCCACCATCAACCAGCCTGCGCTGACCGAGAAGATGGCGCCCACGCTGCAGCGGGTGGCCGGCGAAGGCAGCTGGATGATCACGCCCAAGGCGAGCGAATCGGAGGACTTCTCGTTCTACCAGGAGAAGGTGCCGGGGCTGTTCTTCTACCTGGGCGTCACGCCCAAGGGGCAGGATGTGACCAAGGCGCCCTCCAACCACTCGCCGGAGTTCTATGTGGATGAGCCGGCGCTGATCAACGGCGTGCGCGCGTTGTCCAACCTGACGGTGGACTACATGCTGATGGCGCAACGCTGAGCGCGTTGGACTACGACGCGGGCATCGCGCAACGGTATGGATGGATCAACCGGGCGATGTCCGCCGATTCGCTCGGCGACTTCGTCGCATCGCTCGCGCGGCGTATCGCACAGTGCCGCTTTACTAGCGACACTGCGCGCCCCGCCGGATGCGTCACCGTCGTTCTGCTTCAGACCCGCTCCAGGATGGTAGCGATACCCTGACCCCCACCAATACATTGCGTTGCAAGCGCATAGCGGCGTTGTTCGCGTTGCAGCAGGGCCGCTGCCTTGGCGGTGATGCGTGCCCCCGTTGCGCCCAACGGATGCCCGATGGCAATCCCGCCGCCGTCCAGGTTGGTGCGGGCTGGATCAAGTTCCAGGTCGCGCATGCAAGCAATTGCCTGGGATGCAAATGCCTCATTGATCTCCACTACACCCAACTTGCTGGCATCGAGCGACGCGCGTGCAAGCGCTTTTCGCGTGGCAGGAATGGGACCGATACCCATGATTTCCGGATCCACTCCGACGACCGCGAAAGACAAGATTCGGGCGGTCGCATTGAGATGGTGGCGTTCTGCAAATGTATCGCTGGTGACAAGCACTGCGACGGCGCCGTCAGTCAAGGGGGATGACGTCCCTGCGGTGACAACACCACCATCCGGGCGAAATGCAGGTTTCAGATTCGCAAGAGCTTCCAGGGAAGTGCCGGGCCGAATGCAACCATCCTCCGTGACAAGTACCCCTTCAGGTGTATGAATTGGAACGATTTCGTCGTGCAACCGGCCCTCTGCGCGTGCGGTGGCCGCCTTCGTGTGCGAATGCACAGCAAAGGCTTCCTGCTCCTGCCGAGAGACGCTCCAACGCACTGCCACATTCTCTGCCGTTTCGCCCATCGAGATGTAGGCGTGCGAAGTCGCCTTGAGTTGCTGGTTGGGAGACGGATTGAGCCCGCCTTGCGGAACCATGGTCATGGATTCGACGCCCACGCAAAGGAACGCATCGCCCATACCGGCCTCGATGTTGGCCGCAGCCATGTGAATGGCCTGCATGGATGAACCACAGAAACGATTTACGGTCGTCCCGGCAACTGTGTGAGGCAACCCTGCGAGAAGGCCCACAATACGCGCCATGTTGTTGCCCTGAGGACCCTCAGGGTACGAGCATCCGAGAATGACGTCTTCGATGAGGCCAGGGTCAAGGTTGGTTCGCGACAGAAGGCCACGCACCACCTGCGCGGCAAGTTCGTCCGGACGAGTCGTGGCCAAGGCGCCCTTTTTTGCGAACTGGAACGGCGAACGAGCATAACCAGCGATGACAGCTTTCATTGGAGTCCCTCCGTCTTTAAGTAGTATGATGATCATCATATCAAAGAATCCACGCAACTTGTGTGAAGGATTTCACGGACGTCGCATGCTGTCTTCCTTGATATCTTGCGGGGCTCAGCAAAGGCACCGGTACATAGGATGAGATACCGATCCGAACATCGAGAGAAGACACAAAACAGCCTCATTGAGGCTGCTTCGGCTTCAAGACGCGCCCTGAAGCGTTGCTACGCAATTCGGACGTCGTGCGCTTTCGCTTAGGGCTGAGCGGCTAGCTGGGCGGCATGCTCGATGACGCCAGATAGTTTGCCGTCGAGCGCCTTTCCGACTGCAGTAACGTCGCCATTGCCGAACTGGCCAAATAGGGTGGATGGCTGATCGTACTCGACGCGGACTCGTCCCGGCGCTGTTTCATATACGAGCACGGCAAGCGGAGCGTAGAGTCCGGCACGGATGTCATGCTGCGTCATCTGCAGGGCGATGCGGGGATTGCCTACCTGATAACGCTTGGCGTGCCCCGATGTGCCGGCGAGGCTCAGAAGCGCGCCATGGTTCAGAACCATGAAGATCATCAATCCCTGGTCGCCCTCCATTTGCGCCATCAAGGCATTTGCCGCGTTGGGATCCGTCGCAACGAGCTTTGTAACGGAGGGGTCGAAGCGACCGAGCAGGTCTTCGAAATGCCGCGTAAATGGCTCGAATGGGACGCCGATGTCCAATGTCACGTGCGCCACGCTTATCGAATGGGGCGTCGACGTTCTGATCAGGTTGTTAAGCGATGTCATCGCAGGTTGTGCTTCGCAGCGTGCCGTGGCGAACATCAGCGCCACCGATGCCATGGTGGCGCAGCAGGTAAACTGGATTGATTTCATTGTCCGGGCCTGTCATCCGTGAGTCACCGTGTCTATCAGCGCCCGCTTGAGCATGACCTTGCCTAAGTGGATGCGATAGGCGCTGTCAGCGAAGTTGTCCTCGAGTGGCTTCACGTCCGCGAATGCCATGTCGACAAGATGGGCGATATTGCTCTCGGTTCCCGAGAATCCCTCACTTAGCATGCGCTCTGCGGCGCGAGGACGGAACGCCGTCTCGGCGACGCCGGTAATGCCAATCCGGCCTCCCGTGCACTGCGCGTCCGAATACTGCAACGCGACAGCGGCGGCGGCCACAGCATATCCGGACGCGGGATGACGGAACTTCCGATACGCAACCCGGTCTGGACCAGGTAACGGAATGCGGATGCGGGTAAGCAATTCGCCCGATTCCAAAGCCGAGGACATGAATCCGATGAAGAAAGAATCTGCGGAGATTGATCGGGATCCGTTGATGCTGGCGACTTCCATCTGGGCGTCCAGGGCGAGCATGATAGCCGGCCAGTCCGCCGATGGATCGGCGTTGACTAACGAGCCACCAATTGTTCCGCGGTTACGGACGGTCGGATCCGCGATGACATTGGCTGCCAGAGGGATAAGTGGCAAAAGCTCACGAAGGCGTGCGTCGCACGCTAACTCGGCATGCGTGGTGGCCGGTCCTATTTCGATGTGATCTGCGTGGACCTCAATTCCGAGCAACTCCGGGAGTCTTGCAATGTCGATGAGCTTCGACGTGTGGGTAAGACGCAGCTTCATCAAAGGAATCAGCGTGTGGCCGCCCGCGAGAAGTTTGGCTTCTGCATCGTTAGATAGCAGGGCGAGCGCGTGCGGCACACTTGTGGCCCTGACGTAGTCAACCGGGTAGGGAATCATGTCGAGCTCCGCGAGGAGGATTGGATGGCGCGCCAGACTTTCGGCGGCGTCAGGGGCATGTCGAGATGAACGATCCCGAATGGCTTCAGGGCATCGCATACGGCAGAGACGACCGCCGGCGGTGCGCCGACGCAGCCAGCCTCGCCAATACCCTTGACGCCAAGTGGATTGGTTGGCGACGGCGACACCTGGAATGCTGTGCGCATCCGTGGAATCTGCTCGATCCGCGGGAAACCATAGTCGAGCAGGGAGCCGGACAGCAACTGGCCAGACTCGTCATAGATGGCCTCCTCATAGAGCGCCTGTCCGATGCCTTGTGCAATGCCACCGTGCATCTGCCCGTGACACAGCAGGGGATTGATCAGCACGCCCACATCGTCCACGGCCACGTAGTCGAGGATCTCCACCATCCCCGTGTCGACATCGACTTCCACTACCACGGCATGGCATCCATTGGGCGCGCCCAGGGAGACGGGTTCATAGAAGACACGTTCGTCCAGGCCCGCCTCCATATCGCGAGGCAGCTTGCCAGCGACATAGGCCATTCGGGCGACCTTGGAAAAAGGCACGGTGAGACCCGATTCGAGCGAGAAGATGCCATCCGCGTAACGGACACCTTCCTCGGTGGATTCCAGCATGATGGCGGCGATCCTGCGTGCCTTGGCCAGAATCTTTCCAGCCGCGACATACGCTGCCGAGCCGCCCACTGGCATGGAGCGCGAATTGAATGTGCCGTGACCGGCCAGCACGCGATCCGTGTCACCTTGCACGACGTCGATATCTTCCATCGGCAGTTGAAGGACCTCCGCGACAATCTGTGCGTAGCTTGTGGCATGACCGTGGCCCTGCGGCATCGACCCGCTGAACAGCGTCACCTTGCCATCGGAATGCACGCGCAGATGGGCGCTCTCCCAACCGCCGCGGTCGAAGCCGACTTTCGGCAAGATGGCGGAATTGCCCATGCCTACCAGCTCAAGGTAGCAGGTCACGCCGATGCCGATATACCTGCCTTGCTGCCGTAGTGTCGCCTGACGCGTGCGCCAGCCGTCATAATCGATCATCTCCGTCGCCTGGGACAGGCATGCCTGGTAGTTACCGCTGTCCCATTTGCCGCGCGCATTTTCGTGCGCCTGGTAGGGGAACTGATCCGGTTGCACAAGGTTGAGCCGACGCAGCGCGACGGGATCCATATCGAGCTCGCTGGCGACAGCATCCATCAGGCGTTCGATGATATAGGCCGCCTCGGGGCGGCCCGCGCCGCGATATGCGTCAACCGGTGTGGTGTTGGTCGTGACCAGGTCGACTTCCACATCCACCGAACTGATCTGGTAGTTGCCGGTGACATAGCTGGCCGTGTTGATGGTGGGAATACCGGTCGCCATATTGGATAGGTACGCGCCAAGGTTGGCATAGGAGCGCACTTTGATTCCGAGGACCTTGCCGGCTTGCGTGACCGCGGCATCCACATACTCGACATGCGCGCGCCCATGCGTGGTCGCCACATGGTTCTCGCTGCGCGTTTCGGTCCAACTCACAGGCCGGCAGAAATGTCGCGAGGCGAAGGCGACCAGTACCTCTTCCACGTAGAAGTGCATCTTTGCACCGAACCCACCGCCGATATCAGGCGCCAGGATCCGGATCCGGTGCTCGGGCCAGCCCAGGGTCTCCGCCAGCCAGCGCCGGGACATATGGGGCACCTGGCTAGGCAGCACAAACGTGAGACGCTCGTCGAGCGGGTCATAGCTGGCGCAAAGGGCCCTCGGCTCGAGGGGGCTGGGAATCAATCGTTGATTGACCAGGCGGATGGAAACCACACGATCCGCTGCCTTGGCGGCAGCGTCATAATCGCCCCCTTTGAGGCGAAAAATGCCAATCAGGTTGCCCGGTACGTTGTCATGGAGCTGTGGGGCGCCATCGCGCAGCGCGGCTTCGGCGTCCACGACTACAGGCAGCTCCTCGTAATCGACATTCACCAGCTCGGCGGCGTCGGCTGCCAGTGCACGTGTCTGGGCGACGACCATGGCCACCGCTTCACCGGCATAGCGGACTCGCTCCGAAGGTAGGGCCGGATGTGGCGGCACCTTCGAATTGCCCACGACCCAATTCGGTCGGATGTTGCCGATCCGGTCTGCAATGTCCGCATGGGTCAGCACCCCGACCACACCTGGCAGGGCCAGCGCTGCTGACGTGTCGATGTGCCGGATGCGCGCATGCGCAAAGGGCGCCCTGACGAAAGCGGCATACACCATGCCCGGGAACTGGAAGTCGTCGGTGAACTTGCCCATGCCGCTCATGAGCCGTTGGTCTTCCCGTCGCAGGACAGGTTTTCCGATGTACCGGTTGCGGGGCTCGCGATCCTTCTCAGTCATGAGTTAGCTCCTCTGCCTCGTGGCCGCTGGTTTGTTGCAGCCGGGTGGCTGCGAGCAATACCGCATCGACAATGTTCTGATATCCCGTGCACCGGCAAAGGTTGCCATGCAGCGCATGCCGTACATCGTCCTCGGTGGGGCTTGGGGTGCTCTGCAGCAGGGCGCGCGCGGCGAGCAACATCCCAGGCGTGCAGAAGCCGCACTGCAGGCCATGGCTCTCATTGAACGCCTGCTTGAGCGAGTTCGTGATCCGGTCGCCTGCCATGCCCTCAATCGAGTGCAGGGAACAACCTTCGGTCTGGACTGCAAGCACGGTGCATGACTTGACCGTCTGTCCGTCGATCAGGACAGTGCAGGCCCCGCACTGGGATGTGTCGCAGCCGATATGCACACCAGTCAAACGCAAGGTGTCCCGTAGCAGATGCACAAGGAGCTGTCTCGGCTCCGCTGTCAGCCTGCGAGGCTCGTCATTGACGAGGTTCTGAATTTCCATCGATGTCACGTTGTCTCCTTTTCCTCGGCCGGCAGCCTGAATTCAGCTCCATTTGGAATGATGATCGTCATATCTTAGGGCGAATCATGTTCTTCGGATTCGCCCACCAGCTTTTCGAGCCGCAGGAAGAAATCGGCTAGAAACTTGTTCGCCACCGTGCCAACGAGACGTGATCCGATTTGCGCGAGCTTGCCACCCAATTGCGCCCTTGCCGCATAGTGCAAAGCGGTGCCGCCGTCGCTATCCTCAAGGCGAACGTCGGCACTGAGTTTGCCGAACCCAGCGATCCCTCCGTTGCCGTTACCCTCAACGCGGTACCCGATGTCTTCCTGGTGGTTGGAGAACTGCGCAATGCCTTTGAAGCGGGCCTTGATCGGCCCGATCGCGGCGGCGATGACAACGTCGTAGCTTCCATCGGGCAGTTGCTGATAGTGCTCGCAACCGGGCAGGCATTGCTGCAGCGTCAGTGGGTCGATGAGGCGTCGCCAGACTTCTGCTCGCGGTGCGCTGATATGTTGTGAGCCGTTGAAGTCCACGCTGTCTCCTTGTCACGATCAATAATGTATACGTTGTTAACATCATAGAATTCGCGGCCGTGGGGGTCAAGGTTGAATGGCCCGGAATGCCCCTCGGTGCTTTCCCTAGGGCATGGAATGATGGGTATCATCCTATAATCGGCGTAGCAATCATAGAGGAGGCTGTCGATGCGCTATACACCTGAGCACAAGGAGGAGACCCGCGGCAAGATCATCGCCGCTGCGGCGGCGGCGTTCCGGAAACACGGTGTCAACGGCGTTGGCGTTGCGCAGTTGATGAAAGCAGCGAAACTGACGCATGGAGGCTTCTATGCACATTTCGAGTCCAAAGACGCCCTGATTGCCGATGCACTCGATGCGGGATTCGATCAAACCATGTCGCAACTTGAGGCAGCAGTGGCTGCTGTGCCGGTCAAGCAGCGCAAACAGGCCGTCATGGACGTATACGTGACGCGCAAACATCGCGATCATCCCGAGGCTGGCTGTGCCATTGCTGCGCTCGGATCGGATGTGTCGCGACTTGATGCCGATACCAAGCGGCGTTTCGAGGCGCGCATCGATGCGCTGATAGAACTGATAGCAGGTGAGGGCGGCAATGAAGCGGCGCGCGCATCCGCAATCAGGATGCTGGCAACGATGGTGGGCGGCATGGTGCTTGCCCGTGCGGTACGGTCGGAAGCGATGTCTCTGGAGCTTCTGGAAGCCGTCCGCGACATGCGCTAAGGAATTAACACGCAGCGACTGGAGTGAATACGATGAGCACGCAGTTCTTTGAGGACCTGGCTCCCGGCCAGAGGTATCAGTCCGGGAAGTTGCAAGTGGACGCGGAACGGATCAAGTCGTTCGCTGCCGAGTTCGATCCGCAGCCATTTCATATGGACGACGCCGCGGCTCGAAACTCGATCTTTCGAGGACTTGCGGCAAGCGGTTGGCACACCGCTGCAATGTCCATGCGTCTTCTTGTGGATAGCGAGTTCCGCCCGGCCGGAGGCATTCTCGGCGCTGGCATGGAGGAATTGAATTGGCCGCGTCCAGTCCGACCGGGGGACGAGTTGCATGCAGAGACCGAGATACTGGAAACGCGCACTTCGAAGTCGCGCCCCGAGCACGGGCTCGTAAAGGCACGCTGCACAACCTTCAACCAGAAAGATGAGCCAGTGCAGGTGTTTGTCGTGAATCTGGTCGTACAACGCCGCGTCGCTGGCAGTGATGGGCTCTAATCGGCCGGAGGAAAGCGATGAGCAGCCTTTTGAATGAAGTGCTCGAAGCCCATGGCGGCATCGATCGCTGGAAGAGCTTCAGTGAGGTGACTGCAACGATCGTGACCGGCGGCTCGCTTTGGGCCATGAAAGGCCTGGTTCAGGATCCGGCTCCTCGGACGATGACTGTATCGCTCCACGAAGAGCGTGCGTCAGTGATGCCGTTTGGCAATCCTGACTGGCGGACCCGGTTTGAACCGGGACGCGTCGCGATTGAGACGACAAAAGGGGAGCTGGTCAAGGAACTCAAGGATCCAAGGCGCAGTTTCGATGGGCATACGATCGATTCACCCTGGAACCCTTTGCAGCGCGCCTACTTCAATGGCTACGCATTGTGGACCTACCTGACTACACCGTTCCTTGCAGCGCTACGCGGCTTTGGAACCACCGAAATCGAGCCATGGCGCGAAGGCGCGCAGACATGGCGAGGGCTGCGGGTCCGATTTCCTGCCAATATCGAGAGTCACTGCAATGTACAGGACTTCTATTTCGGTGAGGACGGGTTGCTACGTCGGCACGACTATCACGTGGATATCGCAGGCGGGTTCGCTGCGGCGCAGTATGTGTATGATCATGTGACTGCGGACGGGATTGTCCTGCCGTCTCGCCGTCTAGCCTATCGTCGTAACGCCGACATGCGCGCGGATCTCAGTCGGGTGCTCGTCTCGATCGATATTGGGAGCGTGCGCTTCAGCTGATTGCCGGGTGAGCTCTTGCCTGTTTGGAAAGCGCGCGGCTTATGCTGACACCGGGCGTGCTATATTCATTGCCACTTTTTCTGCCGCCACGACGTCGGCCTGACGGGCCGAGACATGTGGATGGTCTGGCTATAAATATGGCAACTGATGACAACTGATCACCGCCTGGTCTATTTACTTAACGTTGGTCATCGCAGACTTCAGCGCTGGACCCAGTCGCGGACCAGCTTTGGGGGCGTCACGGCGGCCCAGTCCGGCCTGTTGTTCTATCTCGAGAAAAACGATGGTGCGCTGATGAGCGAGGCGGCAGCGGCGCTCGATCTCGGGGCATCGGGGCTGAGTGGCCTGGCCGACCGCATGGAGCATGCGGCATTGCTGGCTCGCGAGGTCGATGAAGCGGATCGGCGCGTATGGCGCCTGCGGCTGACCGCGAAAGGCCGGTCAGCCGTCAAGCGCTCCCGGGACGGGCTGGTCGATCTGAACGCCCGGTTGACCGAAGGCTTTTCCAAGGCAGAAATCGATGTTGTGGCTCGGTGGCTGAGTCGCCTTCAGGACAAGTTTCCATCCGCGGAAGGCGACAAGGGCCTCGAATAGGGCAGGGCAGCGCGGTGTCCTGCCATCGGCTTTCTAGCGCAACTGGATCCTGGTGAAATCAGGCTGGCGTTTTTCGGCGAAGGCCGTGAATGCTTCGCGCGCCTCATCGCTTTCCAGCCGCTTGGTGAATATCGCGCGCTCGGCGTCCATTTGCGACGCGAGTTTCGCCACATCGCGCATCAGTTGCTTCATGGCGGTCATGGATCCGTTCGGCTTCGCCGCGATGCGTTCCGCCGCCCGTCTTGCTTCGCTTTGCAGTTCGGCATTCGGCACGACCCTGTTCGCAATGCCCCACGCCAGCGCGGTGGCTGCGGGCAGCGGGTCCCCAAACGCGAACATCTCGAAGGCGCGCGCGTGGCCAATGCGCAATGGCAGAAGGTAGCTGGAGGCCGCTTCCGGGACCAATGCCAGGTTAATGAAAGGCGTGATTAGCTGGGCGTCCTCCGTCAGGATCACATAGTCGCAATGCAGCAGCATGGTCGTGCCAACGCCTACGGCTTTGCCCTGTACTGCAGCGATCACAGGGATGCTGGTCCTGGCAAGGCTATCGAGAAACCGGAAGACATGGCGCTCGGCCGGGCCCGAGCCGGCTGCTTGCGCGGCGAACTCTCCGATGTCGTTTCCTGCCGTGAACGAGTCGCCCTCGCCCTGGAACAGGATCACCCTGATTTCACGATCTGATGCGGCGCTGTCGATCGCGTCTGCCAATGCGCCGTACATCGCATTGGTCAGTGCATTCTTCTTGTCCGGCCGGGCAATCGTGATTGTCAGCACGCCGCCGGCACGGTTGGTTTTGACTTCTGATGTCATGGCAATGTCTCCTTGAAGTGGCAGTCGTAAGGTGGTGGCAGCGATTTACTTCGCATGGGAAGTATATATGCTTCGCGTACGAAGTAAACACTGCCAGATGCTATGCCACGATCTTCTAGCGTACTGCTTCGACGGCGAGCGCAATGCCTTGGCCACCGCCAATACAGAGCGTGACGATGCCGCGTCGGATGCCATCAGCGTGCATGCTGTGCAGGAGCCGCGTGGTGAGGACGGCGCCCGTCGCGCCGATCGGATGGCCATGCGCGATCGCGCCGCCGTTGACGTTGATGATGTCGTGCGGCAAGCCCAGTTCCGCTGCAACGGCCAAGGGCACGGCGGCAAAGGCTTCATTGATCTCGAAGCGTTCGACATCGGCAAGCGACCAATGTGCACGCTTGAGCGCCTGCTGGACGGCAGGGACAGGACCCAGGCCGAACATCCCCGGCTCAACCGCGCCCAGGCCATAGGCGACGAGCCGTACGAGAGGCTGGAGACCGTGCTTCTCGGCAACGGCCCGATCCGCCACGATCATGGCCGCTGCACCGCTGTTGATGCCGGGCGCATTGCCGGCGGTGATCGTCCCGTCGCGACGGAAGGCCGGCTTCAGTTTGGCGAGTCCCTCGAGCGTGGTATCGGGGCGATTCGCTTCATCTTTCGCGAACAAGGTCATACCGGCTTTGCCCTTCAGGGTTACGGCGATGATCTGTTCGTCGAACTTGCCCTGTGCCTGGGCCAACGCGAACGCTTGCTGAGAGCGTTCGGCCCAGCGATCCTGCGCCTCCCGGCTCAGTTGATAGCGTGCCGCGAGATCTTCGGTATGCCAGCCGGAGTGCTCACCGGAGAATGCGTCGACCAGGCCGTCCATCAGCATGCTGTCATGCAGGACGGTGTCGCCCATGCGCTGGCCCCAGCGGCCAGCGGGCATCAGGTACGGTGCGCGGTCCATGTTCTCCATGCCGCCTGCAATGGCGAAGTCGACATAGCCCAGGCGGACTTCGTCCGCTGCCGAGGCGATGGCTTGGGCACCGGATCCGCATACGCGGTTGACGGCCAGCGCCGGGACGGATTTCGGAATGCCTGCGTTGATCGCTGCCTGGCGCGCCGGGTTCATCTTGTTGCCGGCCTGGATGACGTTGCCGAACACTACGGAGCCGACAAGCTCGGGGTCCAGCCGAGCACGTTCCACTGTTGCCCGAATCACGGTGGCGCCAAGCTCCGTGGCCGGGACGGTCTTCAGCGAGCCGTTGAATGCGCCGATGGGCGTCCGGACTGGCTGACACAGCACGACTTCTTTTGTACTCATTGCTACCTCACTAAGGTGATTCAAGCGGGGGACCCGAGGTCGTCGGGATGGCGTACTGGCTTGCCGCCTGGATAAATTGCGTCGGCAAGCCTGCAATATTTGTTGTCAGCGCGCGCGCACGCCAGACTGGTATCGTGCGCCGGCTGTCCGGTGGCGTGTGCAGCCGGAGCCAAGCTTGCGGCGAAGATCGCCGACAGCAAGAGCAGGATTGGATGGTGTCGTGTCATCTTTGTCTCCGGATAGGGTCAATGGGCATCGGCGGACGGGCCCTTTGGCGGCGAGACCTTGCGCATCAGCGGTACCAGCGGCGTCGCGATGGCAAAGCACACGAAGATGGCGAGGAATGCATCGGCATAGGTGAGCGTGTGAGCCTCGCGCATGGCAAGAGCCCAAAGTTGCCTGATGGCGGCGGCATTGCCGTCATTGACCTCGTTACTCAATGTCATCATGTGAGTCGTCGAATCATTCAGGAATGCGGCCATGGACTCGTTGCGGATGTTCAGGTGTTCGGCCAGGCGCAGGAAGTGGAGGTTTGTCCGGTCGTTCAGGATCGTGGCGCATGCTGCGATGCCGATAGCACCGCCGAGATTGCGCATCAGATTGAACAGGCCGGAGGCGAGCTTCAGTCTCGCGGGCGGCAAGCCACCCAGCGTCAAGGTCACTGTGGGTGCAACGGCGAACTGTTGTGCCATGCCGCGGATGGCCTGTGGCAACAGCAGTTCGGCGCTACCCCAGTCATGGGTGATGGGCGCGAAGTTCCACATCGACAGGGCGAAGAGCGCGAGTCCGACCATCAACAGCCACCGCAGGTCCACCCGGTTCGCGAGGTATGAGTAGATGGGGATCGACAACACCTGAAACAGACCAGTGGAGAAGATGGCCAGCCCGGTTTGCAATGCGCTGAACCCGCGCACCTGCCCCAGGAACAGCGGGGTCAGGTAGATCGTTGCGAAGATGCCGATGCCGATGACGAAAGAGAAGAAGCATCCAAGGGCAAAATTGATGTCTTTCAGCGCCCGTAGATCGACGACCGGGTTCTTGTAGGTAAGGGAACGCCATAGGAAGCCGATTCCCGAGAGCCCCGATATCCACGCGGTGGTCAGGATGGCCTGATCTCCGAGCCAGTCCCAGCGCGGCCCTTCCTCCAGCGTGTACTCGAGGCAGCCGAGAAAGAGCGCCATCAGAACCATGCCGAGATAGTCGGCACCTTTGAGCAGCGACCGGTCCGGCTGATCGATCTTGACGAGCATTGGCACCACGACCGTCACGAACACGCCGGGGGCGAGGTTGATGAAGAAGAGCCAGTGCCAGGAGAAGTTGTCCGTAATCCAGCCACCGATAGTGGGCCCGAGCGTCGGTGCCAGCGACGCCAGTCCCCCGATGATGGCGGCTGCCGCCACGCGCTGGCGTCCTTCGAAGAACGCGAACACCGTGGTGAAGACCATTGGAATCATCGAGCCACCCAGGAAGCCCTGCGCAGCGCGAAAGGCAATCATGCTCTCGATGTTCCAGGCGATCCCGCAGAGCAGACTGGTTACGGTGAAACCGGCGGCGGAGGCTGCGAACAACCAGCGCGTGGACATGACCCGCGCAAGCCATCCAGACAACGGGATGACGATGATCTCCGCGATCAGGTATGCGGTCTGCACCCAGACAGTCTCATCCGCGCCCGCGGAGATGCCGCCGCCGATATCGCGCAACGATGCGGAGACGATCTGGATGTCAAGCAATGCGATGAACATGCCTACGCACATCGTCGCAAAGGCGAACACCTTTGTGCTCATCGGCAGTTCGCTGGGCGACGGGACGGGCGAGGGCACAGCTGCGCTGGGTGCAGCAGGGTTTGCGGTGACTGCGGTGCTCATGATTTGCTCGCTTCCTTGGCCGCGTGAGTATCGACTTCCGCAACGACCGACAGGCCCGGCCGCAGGATGCCGAGCTTTGCATCTTGTTCGTCGAGGACGATGCGCACGGGTACGCGCTGAACAATCTTGGTGAAATTGCCGGTGGCGTTCTCGGGCGGCAATACGCTGAACTGGGCGCCAGTGGCTGGTGCGAGGCTTTCAACGCGCCCGTGGAACACCTTGCCCGGCATGACATCGGCCACGATCGTGGAACGCATGCCGGGCTTCATGTGGGCCAGTTGTCCTTCCTTGAAGTTGGCATCGACCCAGAGACCCTTGGCAGGCACGATCGATAGCAATTGCCCGCCGTTGGCAGCATAGATACCGACGCGTGCGCGACGATTACCCACCGTCCCGTCAACGGGCGCACGGAGCTCGGTGTACCCCAGATTGAGGCGTGCGATGTCGCGCTCGGCGATAGCCTGGGTCAGCGACGCCTGTGCCTGCTGTTTCTGCGTGGCGATGACGTCGAGTTGCCGCTGGGCGGCTTCGACGCCTGCCTTGGCTTTCTGGCCATTGGCGAGCGACTGCTTGTAGTCGGCATCGGCCTTCTGCGAGCTTTGAATGGATACGGCAGACTTTGCGACCAGGCTGGCGTAACGCGCCTGATCATCGCGCGCCCGAACCGTCTCTGCGTCGACGGCAGCAACGCCTGCCTTAGTCTCCGCGATCACGGCTTGCTGAAGCCTTTCCCGGGCATCGAGATTGGCGAGGAGCGCTTGTTGCGATGCCACGGCACCTTCCGCCTTCGCCAGTGCTGCGCGATAGTCGCGGTCGTCGATGCGTGCCAGCAAGTCCCCTGCGTGCACCTGCTGGTTGTCTGTCACAAGGACTTCGGCGAGGTATCCGGGCACCTTGGCGGCAATCAACGTGACCTCCCCGCCGACGTACGCGTCATCGGTATCTTCTACGAAGCGCGCGCCAGTCCACCAGTGGTAGCCATATCCTGCTGCGGCCAGAGCAATCAACGCGCCGCTGCCGCGGATCAGTAGTGCCTTCTTATTCAGTTTGAGCCTGGAGGGGGCGGCCTCAGAGGGGGCGCGATTCACAGTCGTAGTGCTTGTCATGAGATTGCTCCGTATTTAGAAAGCGCCCGTAGCGGGCACAGAGGGGTTCGATTCGAGGGGCTGGGCTTGGGCTGAGCGGGCGAGGCGGGCCCGAAGTCCTTCGCTGGCCGCGGGGCCGGGCGCGATGTAGTGTCCGGCTTCGGTGATCAGGTCGCCGGTCTCCGCGTCGACAAGCGCAAGACGCACGGGGCGGCCGGACCGGCGCTCGACCAGTTGTATGGTTTCACCGTCGTGGCCGAAGTGCCGGCTCCCCCACGCCATGAGCGTCAGCAGCACGGGACGAAAGTCCCGGCCGAGGTCGGTGAGCACGTAGTCGTCGCGTGGCGGATGGGCGCTGTACTGCTGCCGGGTCATCAGCCCCTCTTCGACCAGGGTGTTCAGTCGCCGCGTGAGCATGTTGGGCGCTATGCCCAGTCTTTTCTGGAACTCGTCGAAGCGCGTGGTGCCGTAAAAGGCTTCCCGCAGGATCAGGACGGTCCAGGCGTCTCCAACGCGCTCGATGCCACGTGCCATCGGGCACTGAGCATCCTTGTGTGACTTTTTAAACATCGCCGGTCCTTCTCAAAAAAGTTGTTGCTATCAACATGCAAGTTAGTCTAGTCTAGTAACTAGCATCATGCAAGTATGAATTTGCGTGAGCCTCAATGAAAGGAATCGACATGACGAAAAAAGCACCCCATGGCCTGGTCCAGCGCGCAGTGACTGTTGCCGCGTCTGCGGTGGTGGCGTTTGGCCTGGCAGCGTGCGCGGCAGGCCCCGACTACCACACGCCCGCTAGCGAGATGCCGAAGGCCTATCAGCACGCGACGGAACTGGCCCCCATCAACGACACGCGCGAGCCGGTATCGCTGGACACGTGGTGGAACGGCTTCAACGATCCGGTCCTCACGAAGATCATCCAGCGGGCGCTGGACCAGAACCTCGATATGGCGGCGTCGATCGCGCGTGTGGACCAGGCGCGCGCGGCCGCCAGCTTCGCCGGGGCCGAACTGCTGCCGCAGGCCAGCCTGTCCGCTGACGTGAGCAAGCAGCGTCAATCGTTGGAAAGCCCCTCGGGCAAGATCGGTAGCGCGTTGCCTGGCTACAAGAGAAACCAGACGCTCTATTCGGTCGGCGCTGCGGCAACGTGGGAGATCGATATCGCTGGCGGGCTGCGGCGCGGCGCCGAGGCTGCCAATGCGGAATTGCAGGCCGCCGAAGCCAATCACCTCGGCGTGCGGATTCTGGTCGCCGCCGAAGCGGCCGATGCCTACTTCCGCGTGCGCGGTGCGCAGGCCCGCATCGCCATCGCCCAGCAGCAGGTCCAGACCAACCAGCGTTTGCTGGATCTTGTGCGCCTGCGTTTGGCCGATGGCATTGGTGCCGAACGTGAGCAGGCACAGGCCGAAGCCCAGCTTGCCCAGACCCGCGTCACGATCCCGCCGCTGCAGATCGAACTCGAAACGCAGCTCAATCGCCTCGATGTACTGATGGGCGCGCAGCCGGGCTCTTATGCAGCGGAACTGCGCGATTCGAAGAGCGAGATGGTCGTGCCGCAGGTCGCGTTGGCGCAGGGCCCCGCCAATCTGCTGCAGCGTCGCCCTGACGTGATTGCGGCGGAGCGCAGGTTGGCGGCATCGAACGCCCGGATCGGCGTGGCTACTGCCGAGTATTACCCCAAGGTGTCGCTATCGGCGTTGCTTGGCTTCGAAAGTCTCTCGGCAAGCAAGCTGTTCACCGCGCAGGCGTTTCAACCCGCCGCTACCGCAGGACTGCGCTGGCGTCTGTTCGATTTCGGACGTGTAGATGCCGAAGTCGCAGGCGCCAAGGGTGTCTTCGCCGAAGCCTTGGCCAACTATCGAAAGTCGATGCTGCAAGCCACGGCGGATGTCGAGGATGCCTTGATCTCTCTTACGCAACTCGAATCGCAAAGCCACGAACTAGCTAACGAGGTTGGTGCGCATGAGCGCGCCCGCAACGCTTCCGAGGACGCGTACAAGGGTGGGGCGGTAAGTCTGTATGAAGTGCTCGACGAGGACCGCCAACTGCTCGCTGCTCGCGACCAGCAGGCCAAGGTGAGGGCGGATAACGCGCGTGCCGCAGTATCGGCCTTCCGGGCTCTGGGAGGCGGATGGTCCTGACACTCGACGGCAGGAACTACGGTCAGGCGCCGATCGGACTCCTCCCCTATGGGTCGCCGCTTCCTGGCCTTCCGAGGCCTGGCAGGACGTTGACGGAGACAAAAACTACGTGCGAGTTCAAGTCGCGATCCAATGCAGGCGCATTGGATCGCGA
>NZ_BAAILO010000412.1:170248-178730 GCF_054589115.1 Cupriavidus sp. 8B
GCGCAACGCACGTGGGTCATCCTGGCCGAGGCAGCGCCGGGTGGCTGGGGTCTTTGGGGCCATGCCCACGCCGATCAGGAACTGATGGATGCAGCCGGGGCGGAGATCCCCAGGCTCCGCGGATGATGGCTCAGGGCTGCAGATCCTCCGCGAAAGCGCGGGACTCCGCTTCCAGCATGGCGATGGCGCGCTCCATCAGCTCCGCCAGCAACGCCATTCGCTGATTTCCCAGCATGGTCGCAAGCAGGGACTGCAGTTGTCCAGATCGCGATTCAATTGCATCGCAGAGGGCAAGGCCTGCTTCGCTGAGCGCCAGGGGAGCGCGGCGCCGATCTGGATCGCTGCCCACCACGATCAGGTCTCGTACCTTGAGCTGTTGAACGACGCGCGACAGGGAGCCCGCGTTATAGCCAAGCGTACGGGAAAATTGCGTGAGCGTTGCCCCCTTGTTGGAAGCCAGTCCGGAGAGGATCAGCCATTGGGGAACGGTCAGATTTTCCCTCGCGAGTTCGATTTCCTGGGCATTCCACAATGCCCTTTTCAATCGGTTAGCCAGCAACAAAAACTTGCTGTTGGCGTCAGAGTCGATCTCCTGTTGGTTCGCTGCATCTCGAACCAACGAAAGGGGGGATGTCATCATGTGAACAATCCTGTTAGGTCGTGCTTCGGACTCCACTCTGTCCGGCTCCTAAAGGGGCAGGTCCGATCGGCGTTGCAGGTGCTATCATCTTGATAGTTACAGTTGAGATGCCGGGGGCGCTATGCAACGAAAGACTTTCAGGGACATGCAGTGTCCGATCGCGCGCGGTCTCGAGCGTGTGGGAGAGTGGTGGAGCATCCTGATCCTCCGCGAAGCCTTCTACGGCGCAACACGCTTCGATACGTTCCAGAAGAATCTGGATATCGCGCCCAACATGTTGACTCGCCGGCTCAATGGATTGGTCGAAGAGGGCCTGCTCGAGCGGCGCCAGTACATGGAGAGGCCGCCGCGCTTCGAATATGTCCTGACCCAATGCGGGCGCGATTTCCTTCCGGTTCTACTGGCCATGCTTGAGTGGGGTAACAAGTATTTCGCGTCAGAGGGCGTGAGCGTGCAGTTGGTCGACAAGGACACGGGCGCGAGCGTCAACCCCGTCCTGGTGGACGCCAAGAATGGCAACCCGGTAAATCTTGCACGTTACGTCGTTGCACCTGGGCCGGCGGCCAGCGAAGGTGTGCGCAGGCGCCTGGCTGATGCGGCCGAATACATGTCGGCGCAAAGCGAAAGCTGACCTCGCACGACGAGCAGCCCGGCTCGAGACTCCAGTCGATATCCGAATTGTTGGGGGGCAGGTATCGGCATCCAAAAAACCTGTCCGGCGATGCACCACGGAGCACAAGATCGGCCGGGCAGGTGGTAAAAATTGTGATAAACCGATCGGCGATCCTCAGACTCGATAGCCGTACAGCGTGCCATCCCCCGAGCGCGCGTTGTCTAGCGAATCGGCAACGACCTGGCTGTTCGGTGCTTGACCGTCTGCGCGCGAGACTTCCGGCGTAGGGGGCAGAACGTCAGCGCGAACATCAACATTTCGGGTTGCCGCAGTAGCCATTGCTGCTACTGCTACTCCCAACATAAGGACGGCGCTAAACAGGCGTTTGGTGATCATTTGAAACTCCTCAACACAACCGAGATATCTCATCAAGTTACTTGCATCATGCAAGTATGATTGAACTATAGCAGCTTTTATCATGAAAGCAACTGAGGGGCTCAGGTGGTGATGCGCGTGATATGACTCAGGAGAAACAAATGGTTGAAAGGCGCTGCGCGGTAGCCGACGCGACGCGCGCAGTGGGTGATCGCTGGTCCCTCTTGATCATGCGCGAGGCGTTTTACGGACGGACCCGCTTCGATGAATTTGAGAAAGGACTCGGGATCGCTTCAAACGTACTGAGCGCGCGACTCAGGTCGTTGGTCGAGTACGGCCTCCTGGAGCGCCGGACCAATATCGCAGGAAGGCGCCAGACCTACCATCTGAGCGAGAAAGGGAAGGCATTCTTCCCTGTGTATGTTGCGCTGAAGTCTTGGGCGGACCAATGGTCACCCGAAGTTGAGGGGGCTGTGACGCGTCTTTACGATGCGAAGACGGGAAAAGAGATTCGGGCGGCACCGCTTGTGCGGGCAGATGGCTCGGAAATCGTCTGCGAAGACATGGTGGTTTGGGATCAACGTCCCCAGCGCGATTCCTGATTCAGGCGGCCCAGCGAGGTTCGGCTGTTCGCATTACAGATGTAGTGGCGTGCCGCTGTTGAACGCCTCGGCGAACTCGTCGGAGTAGATCTCGGCTAGCGAGAATCGCAGCGCCGCCGCGCGCTCGGTCCCATAAACCGTCTCGAAGCGGTCCTGCGCGCGTCGCCACAGCCGGTTCGATTCGACCAACTTGGCACGTCCCGCCGGCGTTAGCTCCACCCGCCGGCTGCGGCCGTCCAGTTCGTCGCGAGTCTGTATCAGGTAGCCATCGCGCTCAAGCGGCTGGATATTGCGTGCCAGCGCAGAGCGGTCCAGCACCATGGCGTGAGCCAGTTCGGTCATGGTGGGGCGGCCACCCCGTGCGATATGCAAGAGGATCGAGCGTTGCGAGACGCTTAGCCCGCACGGTGCCAGCGCGGCGTCATAGAGTTGCGTAATGCGCCGCGTTGCCTTGCGCAGCGCGGCGCCATTGCAGACCAAGGGATCTTTCAGGATCGATGACGGCATTGTCGGTTTCCCTCCTGGCGTTTTGCTCGTTTCCTGTGTCAGTGCACTAGCACGCGGTACGACCAACCTCTCCATTGTAGTCGACCTTGACGGATGCTGGTATATGCAAGTAAATTGATGTGCGTGTATATGCAAGTATCCAGGCGTCGCGTGATGCAGTCGAGGAAGGACAGGACATGACCATGGTTTCAACCAGCGCCGCAATGCCGCGCGCTGCCAATCCTCGCCTGCGGTCGATGTTGGAGGCGCCAATCGTCCCGATGCTCGCCCGCATGAGCTGGCCGAATATGCTGATGATGTTGGCGCAGTCGTCCACTGGACTGATTGAGACATGGTTCCTCGCCAAGCTCGGCACAGACGTGCTGGCAGGTGTCGCGGTGGTGATACCGGTACTGATGTTGATGCAAAACATGTCGCAGGGAGCGATGGGCGGGGGCATCTCTTCTGCAGTGGCACGCGCCCTTGGCGCTGGCAATGCCGTCCTGGTGGAGCAACTCGCCCGCCACGCGCTGGCGATCAATGTACTGATTGGCACGATCTTCTCGCTCTTGTTGTTCGTCGGCGTGCGGCCGCTGTTTTCGTTGCTCGGCGCGCATGGCGCATCCCTGGATGCTGCCTGCACATATGGCCGCGTGCTTTTCGCTGCCCTGCCGCTGATGTGGGCCATGAACGCTCTTGCCAGCGTGATTCGCGGTACGGGAAACATGTCGATGCCCGGCATGGTGATATGCGTCGGAGCAGCGCTGATGATCCCCTTGTCGCCGTGCTTGATTTTCGGTTTCGGCCCGTTCCCCAGGCTGGGCGTGGCAGGCGGTGCGTGGGCACTGGTGGTGTACTACGCGGCGGGCACGCTGGTGCTGGGCTGGTACTGCCTGTCGGGTCGCTGCGCCGCGCGCCTGTCCGCCGGCACGCTGCGCTGGGCACCGATGCGCAGCATCCTCGTCGTCGGCGGGCTTGCGTGCCTGAACCCAGTCCTCACCAACGCACTGATCGCCGTGACGACAGCTCAGGTCGGACACTACAGCGGCACTGCTGCGCTGGCCGGCTATGCTACTGCTGTGCGCCTCGAATACCTGCTGATACCAATCGCTTTCGGCCTTGGCGCGCCGATGGTCGCGCTGGTCGGTGCCAATATCGGTGCAGGCCAGACAGAGCGCGCCAGGCGCATCGCCATCCACGGCGGTTGCATGGCTTTCGTGCTTGCCGAACTGGTGGGGTTGGCGGCAGCGCTGTGGCCACAAGCTTGGCTGCGCCTTTTCGGTGCCGATGCACAGCTACTTGAGGCCGGGACGCTCTACCTGCGCATCGTCGGCCCGCTCTATGGTTTCTTCGCGCTTGGCTTCTCGCTGTACTTTGCCTCCCAGGGCGCGGGACGCCTCAAGTGGCCCCTTGTTGCCGGCGCGTTGCGCCTCTTTCTGTTCGTCGGTGGTGGGGCGGCGGCGATGGCCTACGGTGCGTCGCTCGCGCAATATTTCGCCTTGGGTGCGCTAGCCATGCTGCTCTATGGCGGGTGCATCTTCTGGTCGATCTCCGCGGGAACTTGGACCGACGCTCAGCGCAACTAACTATTGTCAGTTTCCAAGCTGCAAGCCCGCCCGCTTCACCCTTGCGCGCATCCGTGATACTGTATAAACATACAGTGACCGGAAACTCCCTCTCAGCCCCCGCAGGCTGGGCCGCAAGCATCACATGACCGCCCAACTCTTTCCAATATCGCCCGACACGTCGGGCGATTCGCCTTTGGCGCAGCCGCCCGTGGCCGACCGGCAGGGGGCGCTGGATGCACTGGAGCAACGCTATCCCGGCCTGTGGCGGGCGGGGCAGCTTGGCCACCTGGGCCGGGCGGGCAGCGTGCCAGCCTTGCCGACCGGCCATGACGCGCTCTCGGCCGAGTTGCCGGGCGGCGGCTGGCCGGTGGGCGCGCTCACAGAGCTGCTGCTGGCCGACCCCGGCGTGGGCGAGTTGCGGCTGCTGCGCCCGGCCTTGCTGGCGCTGGCCGCCGCGCAGCGGCGGTTGGCACTGATCGGGCCGCCGTACCTGCCCAATGCGATGTGCCTGGCCGAATGGGGTTTGCCGGCGCGCCAGTTGTACTGGGTGCGCCCGCCCGCTGGCGCCAGCCGGGCCGCGGCGCAGGCGGATGTGCTGTGGGCGGCGGAGCAGGTGTTGCGCAGCCAGGCGTTTGGCGGCGTGATGGTCTGGCTGCCCACGGCGCGCCCGGAGGCGCTGCGGCGCTTGCAGGTGCTGGCGCAGGCGGGCGACGGCGTGGTGTGGGCGTGCCGGCCGGCCAGCGTGCTGCGCGAGTCATCGCCGGCGGTGCTGCGGCTGTTGTTGTCGCCGGCGCGGGGCAATGCCGTGTCGATCGGCTTTCACAAGCGGCGCGGGCCGGTGCGCGATACGCCGCTGGTGCTGTCGCTGGGCGAGATGATGGCGGTGCCGGACAGGGCGCCTTCGTTGCCGTTGTCCTCGCCAGCCCTCGTTGCGCCAGTGCCTTCCTATTCCCCGGTTTCCCGGACTTCCCAAACCATCGCGGGAGAGCATGCCCATGTCGTACTGGATCGCGGTGCATCTGCCGCGCCTGTCGCTGGACGCGCTGCAGCCGAACTGGCCTGAGCCCGCCGGCGCTTCCAGCGCTGCCGGTGCGTGCGCCGGCCTCCTGCACCACAGCGTGCCGGTGGCGGTGATGGAGCGCGAGCGCGTGGTGCTGGCTAACGGCCCGGCGGTGGCGCTGGGGGTGCAGGCGGGGATGCGTCGGGGCGGCGTGCAGGCGTTGTCGGCGCAGGTGGTGCAGCTGGAGCGCGGGCCGGCGGCCGAGGCGCAGGTGATGACGGCGCTGGCGCTGGCGTTGCTGCATTTCACGCCGAATGTCACGGTGCATCCCGATCCCGAGGCGGCTACCGTGATGATCGATGCCGGGGCCAGCCTGCGGTTGTTTGGCGGGCATCTTGCGTTGTGCCGGGCGGTGTATGCGCGGGTGCGGCGGCTGGGGGTGTTCCTGCAGCTGGGCTGCGGGCCCACCGCCTTCGGGGCGGCGTGGCTGGCGGCCCAGCCGCTGCGGCGGGATCGGCGTGGCGCGCTGGTGCGTCCGGCGCGGCGCGCGGTGCGGCCGCAGCGCATGGCGCGGCTGCTGGACCGGCTGCCGGTGGGCATGCTGCAAGGGCTGGCGGACGAGGGCTGGCTCGATGGCATCGGTTGCCGGACCGTGGGCGAGGTGCGGGCGCTGCCGCGCGCAGGCCTGCGGCGCCGGCTGGGGCCGGACCTGCTGGCGCGGCTGGACCAGGCCTATGGCGAGGTGCCGGTGCGCTTTACGTGGTTCAGCGCGCCGGCCACCTTCTCGCAGCGCATGGAGCTGCCGGGCCGAACCGAATCCGTCCAGGGCGTGATGGCGGGCGCGCAGCGCTTGCTGCTGGCGCTGGCCGGCTGGCTGGCCGTGCAGCAGGCGGGTGTGACGCATCTCGTGCTGCGGCTGGAGCATGAGCGCTACCGGCTCGGCACCGAGACGCCGGCCACGCCGGTGACGATCAGCCTGGCGCAGCCCAGCCGCGATCCGGCGCACTTGTCCAGGCTATTGCAGGAGCGGCTGGACAAGGTGCAGTTCCGCGTGCCGGCGGTGAGCCTGCTGCTGGTGGTGGAGTCGGTCCAGACCTGCCTGCCGCAGAGCGATGCGCTGTTTCCCGAGCCGGGCGGCACGCCGGCGGAGCTGGGCCGCGTGCTCGATACGCTGATGGCGCGGCTGGGCCGGGAGAACGTGTTGCAACCGCAGCCGCTGGCGGACCACCGGCCCGAGCGCGCCAACCGCTGGTGCCCGGTGGATGAAATGCCGGCCCGCGCCCCGCGCGAGGCGGCGCGTGCCCCGGCGGGCATGCCGGAGCGTCCGCTGTGGCTGATGGAGCAGCCCAACGCGCTCACCGTGCAGCGCCATCGGCCTTGTCACGGCGGGCCGCTGACCTTGCTCTCGCGGCCGGAGCGCATCGAATCCGGCTGGTGGGACGGCGCGCTGGCCACGCGCGATTACTTCGTTGCGGAGCGGGCGGACGGGCTGCGTTGCTGGGTCTATCGCCAGCGCCCCGGGCGCGAGGAAAGCGGCGAGTACCGCTGGTTCCTGCACGGCTTGTTTGCCTGAGTCCTTGCCATGTCGAGCCAGCCAGCCAGCCCTTCGTTTTCTGCTTTGCCGCCGGCGCTTAGCGCGCTGCTGCCGGCGTTGCCCGACTATGTGGAGCTGCATTGCATCTCCAATTTCACGTTCCTGGACGGGGCGTCGCATCCGGTCGAGCTGATCGAGCGTGCGTTTGCGCTCGGCTATCGCGGCCTGGCGCTGACCGATGAATGCTCGGTGGCTGGCACGGCCCGCGCGCACCACGCGCTCAAGGACCTGCGCGAACGCACCCGCGATGCGGCCGAGCGCAGCGCGGCACGGCTGGCCGCCGGACTGGATGAAGATGAGGACGAGCACACGGACGAACCGGAGGAGGGCGACCACGAAGACGGCGAGCATCAGGCGGACGGCGAATTCCCCGCCGTGCCGGACGCCACTGCCACCGGGAGCGCCGATGAAGCCATGCAGGCCCGCCTGCGCCGCCATGAACGCCTGCTAGCCCTGGCCCGCGCCGCGCAGGATTTCCGCCTGCTGATCGGCAGCCGCTTCACGCTTACCGACCACGCGGGCCAGCCCGTGCTGCGGCTGGTGCTGCTGGCGCAGGACAGGGAGGGCTTTGGCAACCTCAGCGAGCTGATCACGCTGGGCCGCACGCGCGTGCAAAAGGGCGCCTATGCGCTGCATCCCGACGACATCGCCGCGCCGCAGCCGGACCAGGCCCACCTGCGCGGCATGCCTGATTGCCTGGCGCTGCTGCTGCCCGCGTATTGCCCGGACCCCGCCGAGCTGCTGCAGCATGCCCAATGGATGCAGCAGACGTTTGGCGAGCGCGGCTGGATCGCGCTCGAGCAATTGCAGGGCTATGCCGATGCCACGCACCGGCTGCGGCTGGAGCAAGCCGCAGCGCTTACCGGCGTGCCCCTGGTGGCATCCGGCGCGGTGACCATGCATGTGCGCTCGCGCAAGCCGCTGTCGGACGTGCTGAGCGCGATCCGCGTGGGCCAGCCGCTGGCCGAGTGCGGCATGGCGCTGGCTCCCAATGCCGAGCAGCACCTGCGCATGCGCCAACGCTTGTCGCGCCTATACCCGCGCGAGGCGCTGGCGCAGACGCTGCGGGTCGCCGCATTGTGCGATTTCTCGCTGGCGTCGCTGCGCTACGAGTACCCGGAGGAGCTGGTGCCCCTGGGCGAGACGCCGTTTGGCTACCTGCGCCGCGAGACCATGAAAGGCGTGCTGCGGCGCTTTCCCAAAGGCCTCAGTCCGAGATGGCGCAAGCAGCTGAAGGAAGAGCTCGCGCTGATCCGCGAGAAGCAGTACGAGCCGTTCTTCCTCACCGTGCACGACATCGTGCGCTTTGCCCGCAGCCGCGGCATCCTGTGCCAGGGGCGCGGCTCGGCCGCCAATTCGCTGGTCTGCTATTGCCTGTTCATCACCGAGGTGGATCCGGAGGATGCCAACCTGCTGTTCGGCCGCTTTCTCTCGCGCGAGCGCGACGAGCCGCCGGATATCGATGTGGACTTCGAGCACCAGCGGCGCGAAGAAGTCATCCAGTACATCTACGAGAAATACGGCCGCCACCGCGCCGCGCTGGCGGCGTCGCTGATCACCTATCGCTCGCGCAGCGCGCTGCGCGACGTGGGCCGGGCGCGGGG
>NZ_BAAILO010000412.1:178860-208832 GCF_054589115.1 Cupriavidus sp. 8B
GGCGGCAAGACCTTCCTGGAGCGCATTTCGCAGTACGGGCTGGACCCGGACGCGCCGGCGGTGCGGCAGTGGGCCAGCCTGACCACGCAGCTGCGCGGCTTTCCGCGCCATCTGTCGCAGCACGTGGGCGGCTTTGTCATTGCGCGCCACAAGCTGTCGCGGCTGGTGCCGATCGAGAACGCGGCCATGGAAAACCGCAGCGTGATCCAGTGGGACAAGGACGACCTGGAGTCGCTCGGCCTCTTGAAGGTGGACGTGCTGGCGCTTGGCATGCTCTCTGCCATCCGGCGCGCGCTCGCGATGATCCCCACGCGCTCGGGCGCGCCGTACCGGATGGAAGACGTGCCCAAGGAGGATCCGCAAACCTACGACATGATCTGCGCCGCCGACACAATCGGCGTGTTCCAGGTGGAGTCGCGCGCGCAGCAGTCGATGCTGCCGCGCCTCTTGCCGCGCAAGTATTACGACCTGGTGGTGGAAGTCGCCATCGTGCGGCCCGGGCCGATCCAGGGCGGCATGGTGCATCCCTACCTGAAGCGGCGCGAGCAGGTGCGGCGCACCGGCAAGCTCCCCGTGTATCACAACCAGGTGATCAAGGACGTGCTGGGCCGCACGCTCGGCGTGCCGATCTTCCAGGAGCAGGTGATGCAACTGGCCATCGACGCCGCCGGCTTTACGCCGGGGCAGGCCGACCATCTGCGCCGCTCCATGGCGGCGTGGCGGCGCAAGGGCGACCTCAAGCAGCACCAGGATGCGCTGGTCAAAGCGCTCACCCGCAACAACTACCCGGAGGCTTTTGCGCTGGCCATCTGCAAGCAGATCGAGGGCTTTGGCGAATACGGTTTCCCGGAAAGCCATGCCGCCAGCTTCGCCAAACTGGTCTATATCAGCGCGTGGATCAAGTGCCACCATCCGGCGGCCTTCCTGTGCGCGCTGCTCAATAGCCAGCCGATGGGGTTCTACTCGGCGTCGCAACTCGTGCAGGATGCGCGTCGGCACCACGTGCGCACGCATCCGGTGGACGTGACGGTGAGCGGCTGGGAAAGCACGCTGGAGCCTGCGGCGAGCGGTGCGGCAGCGCTCGCCCGCCAGCGCGCCCAGCCGGTGGTGCGGCTTGGCCTGAACCGCGTGAACGGCATGCGCGAGGCAGCGGCCGGGCGTATCGAACGGGCCCGCGCCGAGGCGCCGTTCGCCAGCGTGGAAGACCTGGTGCTGCGCGCGCGGCTGGACCGGCACGACATCGACGCGCTGGCCGCGGCCGATGCGCTGGCCAGCCTCGCCGGGCATCGCCGCCAGGCGCGCTGGCAGGCCCGCGCCGCCGCGCTGCAGGCCGCGCATCACGACCTGCTCTATGAGGCGCCGCCGGCCGAGAGCGAGCTATCGCTGCCGGCGCCGCGCCTGGGCGAGGAGGTGGCGGCCGATTACGCCAGCACGGGCCTGTCGCTCAAGTCGCATCCGCTGGCGCTGCTGCGGCCGCGGCTCGCCGCGATGCAATACGCCACGGCGCAGGACTTGTCCCGCTGCGGCAACAACCGGCAGGTGCGCGCCTGCGGCATCGTCACGGTGCGGCAGCGGCCATCCACGGCCGGCGGCACCATCTTTACGTCGATCGAGGACGAGACCGGCGCCATCAACGTGATCCTTTGGCCCGACCTGATCGAGCGCCAGCGCAAGGAAGTGCTGGGCGCGAAGCTGTTGGGGGTGATCGGCACGTGGCAGCGCCAGGGGGAGGTCAGGCATCTTGTGGCACAGGAACTGGTGGACCTGAGCCCGCTGCTGGGCCGCCTGATGGTGTCCAGCCGCGATTTTCACTGACTATTCACCGCGCTACGACGTTATTGCGCGGGCGCCTCTTGCCCACGCGCCTCGCAGCGCCGCGTGCGGTTCATCTCCCCCTGCCAGCCGACCGCGCGCAGCAGCGCGTAGCCGTGCTCGGTAATGCGCGGACACCAGCGGTCGGCCGCGCATTCCTCCAGCGACACGAGGCCGCGTTCGAGCAGTGCTTCCAGGTCCACGGGATCGAGTTCCAGTCGATCCTGTACATCGTGGACCAGCAGCAAGGTGGCAAATTCGTGGGGGCTTAACATCGCCATCTCCTGGGGTTGAAATCCTGATCGTGCGGCCCGGCAGGGGCAGAACCTGCCTACGGAAAGACAGTGCTCAGCGGCATTGGTTCAGGTGTTTCTAATCATCCTTGCCAGCCCGCCGCGCTGCTTTCGCGGTCCCTTCGTTGTACGTCGGTTTTGCGTCTGTATTGTGTCAGCCTGATCTCCGCTCCTTGCTCTCATGGGTTGGTTCTTCGCCCGTTTAGCGGGCATCCTGCACCTGCTTTGTGCCGTTTCCGCCCCGCCCTTGTGCGTGCGAAAAAAGTCGCGAAAACGCGCTTCAGTCAGCGTTGAGCCGGCCGATACAAGACCCATGCAAGCGAATTATTCGGGATCCTCATGGCCATTTTTCTCTCCCCCGCCGTGCGCCTGATGGCGCGCCTCACCATTACCCGCAAGCTGCTGTTGCTGGCCATCCTGTTCCTCATTCCGCTCGGCGGCGCGCTCTATGCGGTGCTGAGCCTGTCGGCGCAATCGATTCGCGCCTCGCAGGACGAATTGCGCGGCCTGGCCATCGTCGACCGCGCGCTCGATTTCATGCGCGAGACGCAGGTCCGTCGCGGCGCGGCCAATGCCGTGCTCGCTGGCAACGCGGCGTTTCGCGCCACGTTTGACGGCGCGGATGCGAAGGCCGCCGCACACCTTGGCGCGCTGATGCAGCAAGCGGGCGAGGCGGCGCGCTTCGATGTCATGCCGGACGCACGCAAGCTTGAGCAGTCATGGCAACGCATGCATGAAACGGGCCTGAACATTACAGCCGGCCCGCTGTTCGATATGCATAGCGCGCTGGTCAAGCAGACGCGGCTGTTTATCGGCGATGTGGCGGACCGCTCTTCGCTCGCGCTCGATCCCGACAGCGGCTCGTACTACCTGGTGACGCTGATGGTGGGGCAGATGCCCAAGCTGGCCGAGCTGAGCGCGCTGGCGCGCGGCAGGGGCGCGGCCATCATCAGCCAGGGCGGATACTCTGACGCGGCGCAGCAAGCCGAGCTGGCCGCGCTGGGCGAGCAGATCCAGGACGGCCTGGAATCCGTGCGGCGCGACATCGACCGCGTGATGCGCGGCGCTCCGGCGTATCGCCCGCGGGTGGAGGGCGCGCTGGCGCAACTGGCCGCCATGGACGCCTTCTACCGCACGCTGAAGGAAAAGATGCTCGGCAGCGGCGGCATCGCCATCGAGGCCAAGCCCTATTTTGACGAAGCGACGGCCGCCATCAACGCGGTCTCCTCGGTCAACAAGGCATTCTCCGGGATTGCCCACGACATGCTGGAGCAGCGCATCGCCGCCGAAATGCTGCAGCTCGAGGTGCTGGCCGGGGTGGCCCTGCTGGCCGTGGGCGCGGCGTTCTACCTGTTCGCCGGCTTCAGCCAGGGCATGCGCGATGACGTGCGGCAAGTGGCCAGCATGGTGGACCGGATCAACGCCGGCGACCTGGCCATCACGCTGGAGGTACGTGGCAGCGACGAGCTCAGCCACGTCAAGCGGCACCTGCTGTCGCTGGTGGACACCTGGCGCGCGCTGATCGGCGATACCAAGGCCGGCGCGCACAACGTGCTGGTGGCCGCCGGCGAGATCGCGCAAGGCAACCTGGATTTGTCGCAGCGCACGGAGGAGCAGGCCTCGTCGCTGCAGCAGACCGCTGCCAGCATGGAGCAGCTCACCGCGATCGTGCGGCAGAACGCCAGCAGCGCGGACCAGGCCAGCGTGCTGGCGGGCGAGGCCTCCGACATCGCGGTGGCCGGCGGGACCTCGGTGGGCCGCGTGCTGCAGACCATGGGCGAGATCGAGGCCGACTCCAAACGCATCGTCGACATCATCGCGGTGATCGATGGTATCGCGTTCCAGACCAATATCCTGGCGCTCAACGCTGCGGTGGAAGCAGCGCGCGCCGGCGAGTACGGGCGAGGCTTTGCCGTGGTGGCCACCGAGGTGCGCAGCCTGGCGCAGCGTGCCGGCAGCTCCGCCAAGGAGATCCGCACGCTGATCTCGCAATCGGTGCAGCGGGTGGCAGCCGGCTCGGCGCTGGCTGGCGACGCCACCGCCACCATGGACAGCATCGTCGCCGCGGTCAAGCGCGTGACCGCCATGATGGACGAGATCAGCCGCGCCTCGCAGGAGCAGAGCAGCGGCATTGCCCAGGTGAACCAGGCCGTGACGCAGATGGATCAGGTAACGCAGCAGAATGCGGCGCTGGTCGAGCAGGCCGCCGCCGCGGCCGATGCGCTCAAGGAGCAAGCGCAGCGCATGGAGCGCTCGATGGCCGTGTTCCGGCTGGATCCGGCGATCGCGGCCTAGTATCGTTTCAGCGCCGGTTGGCGATCCAGATGCCGGCCACGATGGCGCCCAGGCCGGCCGCGTGATACCAGCGCGGCCAGTCGCCCAGCAGCGCGGAAGACATCAGCGCGGCAAAGACGGGCGTGAGCGTGAAGAAGAACACCGGCAACTGCGTCCCGGCGCGGGCAATGGCACGGTCCCAGGCAAAGTAGGCCAGCAGCGAAGGGATCGTTGCCACATAGACCAGGATGCCGAGCACCTTGCCGTTCCAGTGGATCGGCGCGCTCGCCGACAGCAGCTCCCAGGCGACGAACGGCACGCTGGCCAGCACGCCCGCCACGATCTGCGCAAACAGCAGCACCGCCAGCGGCAAGTCCGGGCGCTTCTTGCGCAGCAGCCACGTGTAAGCGCTCCAGGTGATGGTGCCCGCCAGCATGAACAAATCGCCGGCCACGAAATCCAGCTGGGCCAGCCGCCCAGGCTCCCCGCGCAGCATTACCACGCCTACGCCGGCCAGGCACAGCAGGGCGCCCGCCACATGCCAGCCGCGCACCCGCTCGCGGAAGAACAGCGCGCCGATGATCAACAGGAAGATCGGGGCGGAAGCGCCGATCAGCGTGACGTTGATTGGCGACGAGGTGGTCAGCGCCAGGTACTGCATGGCGTTGTACACCGAGACGGAGAGCATGCCCATCGCGGCAATCACGCCGGCATGCTGCCGCAGTTTGGCGGCATGCTCGCGCACGCCCCGCCAGACATAGGGTGCGAGCAGCAGCCCGGCCAGCGCCCAGCGGGCAAAGTTCAGCGTGATCGGCGGGATGGCGCCGGCGGCGTAGTGGCCGACGATGGCGTTGCCGGCCCAGCTCAGCGGGGGGAAGGTCAGCAGGCCAAGCGTGGTCCAGTCGAGCCGGGCGCGGCCCGTGGCGGAAGCGGTCATCGGAGGGTTGTCGTCCTGTACGTATTCTTGTTGTTCTGTTTTCTGCCGGCATTATGCCGCAGGCGCCAATTGCAAACGATTGTCACCGGCGTGTCATTGGCGGATGCCTTGCGCTAGTCTTCCCACCATCCGGATACGAACTGTTACATAGCGCTGTGTATTCGCTGTCAACACGTGCTGCCACCGGGCCGTTTTTACAGGCAACGCGCAAGTTGCGCGCCTCACCTGGAGATAAACATGAAGAAGGTACTCGCCATCCTGACCCTCGGACTCTTCGCTGCCGGCGCGTTCGCCCAGGCCCCTGCCGCCGACGCCCCCAAGGCGCCTGCCAAGGTCGAAAAGAGCGCGCACAAGAGCAACAAGGCACACGGCACCAAGCATACCAAGGCGGCAACGCCGGCCAAGTCCGCCGCGCAGTAATGCGCGGGTTCAGGGTGCGCTCCGCTGGGGGCGCATCCCTTTTTCTTTTCTCCTGACGCCATGCACCTGATCTGGACCATTCTCATCGGCTTCGTTGCCGGGCTCGTAGCGCGTGCCATTACCCCGGGCAACGGCCCTAGCGGGTTCTTCCTGACGGCCGCGCTTGGCATTGGCGGCGCGTTAGCGGCCACCTTTCTCGGGCAAGCCCTGCATTGGTATCGCCCGGGGCAATCGGCAGGCTTTATCGGCGCCGTGGTAGGCGCGGTGATCCTGCTGCTGGCCTATCACCTGATCAGCAAGAAGAGCTAGGCCCCGAGTTGTCGAGGGCTAGACTCCAAGAGCAAGAACCAAGAAGCAAGAAGCAGCACCCGCAACGCAGATCACGGAACCCGATCATGAGCCTGATGGATTTTTTGCAGAACGCAGCCTCTGCCCTTGGCGGCAACCCCGAGCAGCAGGTGGACCACATCGCGCAGAACGCCCCCGAGGGCGCGCTTGGCCAGTTGCTGGCCGGCGCTTTCCGCTCGGACCAGACTCCGGCCTTCGGCAATATGGTGGGGGAGTTGTTCGGCCAGTCCAATGGCACGCAGCAGGCGGGCATGCTTAACCAGCTGCTGGCAACGCTAGGCCCGGCGGTGTTGTCCGGCGCGGCAGGCGGCGCACTGGGCAATCTGCTGCAGCCCGGCGCGACCCAGGTCACGCCCGAGCAGGCCAGCCAGCTGACCCCGGCGCAGGTGCAGGAGATCGCCGCCCACGCCGAGCAGGTCCATCCGGGCATCGTCGACCAGATCGCCGGCTTCTACGCGCAGCACCCCACGCTGGTCAAGACCATCGGGAGCGCCGCGCTGGCCATAGCGCTGGCCAAGTTCAAGGAACACCAGCAGGGCTGAGTGCCTGGCCTGATCTAAAGGTCAGTTCCCCAGCATCAAGGCCCGCAACCGGGCCTGCGCCAGCTTCAGTCTTGGCGTGGCCGTTCAGGCCTTGCCGCAGCTTGTTCAGCTCGGCCTGCACGGCCGGGCTTCGCACTTTCATGAAGGAGCCGGTGACTTCGATCTGGCCCTGTTGGTGTTGCATGCGCCCCGAGCGCTCGGCATGGGGCGGCGTCTTCAAGGCATTTCCACCTGCAGCCGCGCCAGCGTGCGCAGCAGGTTCTCGTCATCGGGCGAAAAGTGGGTCGCCATCGCAAACGCGGCGCGTGCCTCGTCCTTGCGATCCAGTTGCCACAACACTTCGCCCTTGTGCACCAGGCCTTCCACCCGCGCACCCAGGTCGGCCTCGGTACCCTCGCCGAAGGCGGCCAGCGATTGCTCCATGTAGCCGAGCGCCTGCTCGGGCTGGCCCAGTCGGAATAGCGCCCAGCCTTTGCTGTCGAGGATAAAAGGGTTGTCCGGCGTCTGAGCCAGCGCCTCGTCGATCATGGCCATGCCGCGCCCGACCATCCAGTTCGCATCGACCAGCGCATAGCCGACCTCGTTCAGGCTCTCCTTCGCGAGCGGCGCCAGGCCAAGCGCGATATCCAGCTGCCTGTTGTCCCGGCCGGCGATCGCCAGGTCGATCAGCTTGCGCCGCACGCGCCCCTGGAAATCCGCGCCGAGTTCGTCCTTGCCGGCCTCGTAGCTAGCCAGCATCTGTCGGAAGACGGCCGCCGGCCCGGCGCTGGCGGGCAGGGCGGCGATGGTAGCGGACTGGCGCTTGCACCAGGCATATTGGGCCGGTTCCATGCTGCCAAACGCATAGTCCAGACTGATCGTCTGGGCCTTGTAGCTTTGCGCATAGTAGGTATAGCCACGGCTATCCGTCCTGTTGCAGAACAGGAAACCGTCCTTGAGGTCGAGCACGTAGGCCAGGCCGGCCATCGGATGGTTGCTGGTCTCGCCGCGCATCGAGAACGCCTCCCCGAAATCTCCCTCGCCGACAATCGGGTTGAGGATCCACTTGTCCTTGGGATAGCGCTTTGGCAGCCGCACCGACACGGTATTGCCTTGCTTGTCGGTCACCCCAAAGATCACGCTGTCCTGCTCATCCGACTTGGGGATGATGCCGGCGATCCGCTGGCCCGGCAGGAACAAGCGGTAACGGGCCTCGGGCAGGGGCTGGCCGGTGGCCGGATCGCGCAGCACGAAGCGATGCAATTGCGAGCCTTCGCCAAGCGTACCGGGCGGACGGTAGTCCCGGGCCAGGGCGGTGGTGCAGAGGGTGGCAACAGATAAGAGGATGGCGGTTTTCAGATACAGCGGGTTGCTTCTCATTGCCTATGGAATTGAAGGGTTTGGGCGAGTTTCTGAGAGGACGGCTTGGCCGGAATCTCGCGTGAGTGGTGATTTTATCGGTTTTTATATTTCTGGCGTAATTCGGCGGCGGCCACCCATATGGAAAACAGTTCTGCCGGGGCCGCGGCGCCCACCACGAAACCAAGGCGCAGATAGCAAGCCGTACGCTAATGCCGGTACGGCAGGGCATCAACCTGCAGGACGCCCGCCGCCAGAGACAAAACCACGAAACCAACCACACCCGAAACGGCGCAGCCCCTCGCGCCGCGAACGGCAGATGGCCGAACGCGCACCGCACGCGAGGTCAGGGGCCTCACCACGAAACCCGTGGGTCATGCAGTTTCGATGACCTCCAGGCCGGTAGGACACGCCAGCCAACACTCAGGGCCGTACGACGCAACCACAGAGGCAAAAACAGCCTTATTGCTCTGCCCCCGGCAGGGCGGCTTTCTTTTCGTTAGTTTTCTTTGCCGGCCGGTCAAAGAAAAGTGACCGGCAGCCCCCGCAGGGGGATGTCGTACGGCACTTGGGTGCAAAAGCCAACTCCGCCCGCGAACCTCCAAACCTCGAAACCTCCAAAACCCTACCCAAACACCTCCCGAATCATCCCCCCAATCTCATGCCGCCGAGCCACCGGCATTCGCGAAGCCGTAGACACAATACTGATCGCCGCCTCCCCGGCAAATGGCAAAGCAAACGCATACCCCACCCCAGCCACACCCCCCGCACCAGCCAACGCATACCCCAGCTTCCGACTGCGCTCCACACCGCGCTGCAGCTTGAGCAAGCTAAGCCCGCTACCTTCGTACTCAGCCCGATGCCGCTCATAATGCGCAACGATCTCCTCATCCTCCAGCTTGGCCAGCAACGCCATACTGGCAGTCCCCTGGCCCAGCAGCCGCGTGCTCCCGGCAAGCAGATGAAAATGCTGCACGCGGTGGCTGCCTTCCTCGGCATGCATGCAGTAGCCATGGTCGCCAATGCGCACGATCAGGAACACCGTATCGCCCGTCTTGCGCGCTAGCGCCTTCATGCGCGTGGCGCAGGCGCTGGCCAGTGGCGAGCGGTTCATGGTGCGCAGGCCGAGCGCCATGGCGGCCATGCCCAGCCGGAAGCGCTTGCCTTGCTCGTCCTGCACGGCAAAGCCGGCGTGGGTCAGGTAGCGCAGCATGCGGTGGGCCGTGGTGCGGTCGATGCCGGTCTGTGCCACCAGTTGCGGCAAGGTCAGGCCTGACTCGTGGTGTTCGGCCAGCAGGCAGAGCAGGGTAAACGCGCGGTCCAGGCTCTGGACGCCGGGGATGGCTGGGGACGGCGGGGACGGCGGGGACGAGGGCACAGGCAGCATCCAGAGGTGCGTCAAAGACGAGTTTGTGCACATTATGCACAAATCGCCATGTTGCGCTTGTCGTGCCACCGTGGGTGGTTTGCAATCGATGCATTCCTTGTCCTTTGCCGAGCGCCATGCTTCCCATCGAGTCCCGGATCGATCCCGCCAGTCCCGCCTTTGCCAGCCAGCGCACCGGCATGCAAGCCCTGATCGAGCGGCTGCGCGCGCTGGAGCAGCGCGCCGTCGCGCATTCCGAACGTGCCCGCCCGTCCTTCGCCAGGCGCGGTGCGCTGCTGCCGCGCGAGCGCCTGGCGCGCTTGCTGGATCCCGCCACCGCTTTCCTGCCGATCGCCAACCTGGCCGGCTATGGCATGGACGATCCCGATCACGAGACCTCCATCCCCGGCGGTTCGCTGGTGGCCGGCATCGGCTTTGTCCGCGGCGTGCGTGCGATGGTGGTGGCGACCGATTCCGGCATCGATGCCGGCGCCATGACCGAGGGCGGCAACCTCAAGCTGATGCGCTGCCAGGAGATCGCCCTGGAGAACCGCCTGCCGTTCATCCACCTGGTGGAGTCGGCCGGCGCCAACCTGCGCAAGTACCGCGTCGACAAGTTCGTGCGTGGCGGCGGCATCTTCTACAACCTGGCGCGCCTGTCCGCTGCCGGGCTGCCGGTGATCACGGTGGTGCACGGGTCGTCCACGGCAGGTGGCGCCTATATGCCGGGCCTGTCCGACTACGTGGTGATGGTGCGCGGCCGCGCCCGCGCCTTCCTTGCCGGGCCGCCGCTGCTCAAGGCCGCCACCGGCGAGATCGCCACCGATGAGGAGCTGGGCGGCGCGGACCTGCACGCCACCGTTAGCGGCCTGGCGGAGTTCCTGGCCGAGGACGACGAGCACGCCATCGCGCTGGCGCGCGACGTGGTGGCCAGCCTGGACTGGCCAGCCGTGGCGCCGCGCCAGCCCCAGCCGGCGCAGCCGCCCCGGCTGGAAGCGGGCGAGCTCGATGGCGTGATGACGCTGGATGTGAAGAAGCCCGTGGACATGCTGGAGATCATCGGCCGCATCACCGACGATTCCGCGTGGCTGCCGTTCAAGCCGGACTACGGCGCGGCTACCGTCTGCGGTCGTGGCCGCATCGAGGGCCATGCCGTGGGCTTTATCAGCAACAACGGCCCGATCGACCCGGCGGGCGCGACCAAGGCCGCGCAGTTCATCCAGGCCTGCAACCAGAGTGGCACGCCCATCGTGTTCCTGCAGAACACCACCGGCTTTATCGTCGGCCGCGCCTCGGAGGAGGCCGGCATGATCAAGCACGGCGCCAAGATGATCCAGGCGCTGTCGAACTCCACCGTGCCGCAGATCACGATCTATTGCGGCGCATCGTTCGGCGCGGGCAACTTCGGCATGTGCGGCCGCGGCTTCCGCCCGCGCTTTTGCTTCTCCTGGCCCAACGCGCGCACCGCGGTGATGGGCGGCGAGCAGGCCGCCATGACGCTGGAGATCGTGGCGCGCCAGCAGGCCGAGCGCAAGGGCGTGGCGGTGGACGAGGCGCGCCTGGCGCAGCAGACCGGCGAGATCGTCGCCAACTTCGAGCGCCAGGCGAGCGCCTTCATCACCAGCGGGCTGTTGCTGGACGACGGCGTGATCGACCCGCGCGACACCCGCGCCGTGCTGGCCTTCGTGCTGGCCACCGCCCGCGAGTCGGAGGCGCGCACGCCGCGCGCGATGCAGTTTGGCGTGGCGCGGTTTTGATCGCCGCGCCTCGAACACACAGATAAGAAACCGGAGACAAGCAACATGCTCTACACCGAAGATCATCGCAACATCATGGACAGCATCCGCCGCTTCGTGTCGGCCGAGATCGATCCGCATGTCGACGAGTGGGAAGCCGCGGAGATTTTCCCCGCGCACGCATTGTTCAAGAAGATGGGCGAGCTCGGCTTGCTCGGCATTACCAAGCCGGTGGAATATGGTGGCCTTGGCCTCGATTTCTCGTACGCCGTGGCGGCTGCCGAGGCCCTGGGCTACGTGCATGCGCAGGGCATCGGCATGGCGGTGGGCGTGCAGACGGACATGGCCACACCGGCCCTGACCGCCTTCGGCTCCGACGCGCTCAAGCGCGAGTTCCTGGCCCCAGCCATCACCGGCGAGGCCGTAGCGGCAATCGGCGTGTCGGAGGCCGGTGCCGGCTCCGACGTGGCGTCCCTCAAGACGCGTGCGCGCCGCGATGGCGACGACTACGTGATCAGCGGCTCCAAGATGTGGATCACCAACGGCACCCAGGCCGACTGGATCTGCCTGCTATGCAATACCTCCGATGGCCCGGTGCACAAGAACAAGTCGCTGATCATCGTGCCGCTCAAGCAAGGCGGCAAGCGCACGCCCGGCGTGGAGGTGCAGAAGATCAAGAAGTTCGGCATGTGGTGCTCCGACACCGCGCAGATCTTTTTCGACGAAGTGCGGGTGCCGGCGCGCAACCGCATCGGCGACGAGGGCATGGGCTTTATCTACCAGATGAAGCAGTTCCAGGAGGAACGCCTGAACGGCGCGGCCCGCCGGCTCGCCTGCAACGCGCTGATCGAGGAAACCACCGACTACCTGCGCCAGCGCATCGCCTTTGGCAAGCCCTTGCTGGACAACCAGTTCATCCAGTTCAAGCTGGCCGAGCTCAAGACCGAGATGGAAGCCCTGCGCGCGCTGGTCTATATGGCGACCAAGACCTACATCGACGGCGGTGACGTGGTGGAGCTGGCGTCCATGGCCAAGCTCAAGGCCGGGCGGCTGTCGCGCGAGGTGGCCGACTGGTGCATGCAGTTCCAGGGCGGCATGGGCTACACATGGGACAACCATGCCTCGCGCGCTTATCGCGATTTCCGGCTCGGCTCCATTGGCGGCGGCGCCGACGAGGTGATGCTGACAGTGATCGCCAAGCAGATGGGGCTGATGGCGAAGGGCTGAATGCCGGCCCTCGCCATTTTCCTTGTCGTTGTCGTTGTTATTGCCTACCGTTCCACGCATTCCTATTTCCCCAGCCATGACCAACGCAGTCAGTACAGATGTCGCCGATACCGCCAATGACACCCACGCCGTGATCGTGCGTGAGGTCCACGGCGTGTTGTTCGTAACCCTCAACGTGCCTGCCACCCGCAACGCGCTTGCTCCGGAAGTGGTGGCCGCACTGGCGCGCGCCGTGGAGCGCGCCGAGGCCGATACCACCGTGCGCGCGCTGGTGCTGCGCGGCGCCGGCGGCTTTTTCTGCGCGGGTGGTAACGTCGGCAACTTCAAGGCGCGGCTGGACGCGAGCGATGCGCCTGAGGATCCGTTGGCGAGCCGCAACCGCGAGTTCGGCTTTTTCATGCAGCGCCTGGCCGCGCTTCCCGTGCCCGTGGTGGCGGCGGTGGAGGGCGCGGCCATGGGTGGCGGCATGGGCCTGAGCTGCGCCGCGGATATCGTGCTGGCCACGCGCGACGCGCGCTTTGCCTTGTCCGAGACATCGCTGGGCATCATCGCCGCGCAGATCGCGCCCTTCGTGGTGGCGCGCATCGGCGCGGCGGCCACGCGGCGCCTCGGCTTGTCCGGCGAGCGCGTGAACGGCGACACGGCCGTGGCGCTGGGGCTGGTCGACGCGCTTGCCGAGGACGGCGCGGCCCTGGATACGTTGCTGGCGGACTGGCTGACGCGCATCTGCCGCTGCGGGCCGCAGGCCAACCGCGCCTTCAAGCCGCTGGTGGCGCGCATCGGGCAGGTCGCGCAGGGCGCCTTGCTGGACGAAGCCTCGCACCTGTTCGCGCAATGCATGCGCGGCGAAGGCGCCGAAGGCATCCAGGCCTTTCGCGACAAGCGCGATGCTGCGTGGGTGGCGCGCTTTGACGCCGCCGCCGTGCGCGCGGCCCAGGCTACGCAGGGCTGAACGCACACCACACTAATTCGATACTCCGCATCCCGAGACGCCCCATGTCCGCTACCTGCCGACCCTTCCATACCTTGCTCGTCGCCAATCGGGGCGAGATCGCCATGCGCATCATGCGCACGGCGCGCCGCCTTGGCCTTGCCACCGTGGCGGTCTACTCCGAGGCCGATCGCCATGGCCCGCACGTGGCCTGCGCCGACCGCGCCATGCGCATCGGCGACGCCGCGCCGCGCGCGTCCTACCTGAACATCGCCGCCATCGTCGAGGCGGCGCGCAGCAGCGGCGCGGATGCGGTGCATCCCGGCTACGGCTTCCTGGCGGAGAACGCGGAGTTTGCCGACGCGGTGACGCAGGCGGGCCTGGTCTTCGTCGGCCCGCCGGCTGCCGCCATCCGCGCCATGGGCAACAAGGCCGAGGCCAAGCACCTGATGCTGGCGGCGGACATGCCCTGCATCCCCGGCTACCAGGGCGAGGCGCAGGACGATGCCGCGCTGCTGCAGGCCGCCGCGCCGATCGGCTTTCCGCTGATGGTCAAGGCCGCGGCCGGCGGCGGCGGGCGCGGCATGCGCCTGGTGCACGACGCCCATGCCTTGCCCGGCGCACTGGCAAGCGCCCGCTCCGAGGCCACGGCCGCCTTCGGCTCCGGCCAGCTGATCCTGGAGCGCGCGGTGATCGCGCCGCGCCACGTGGAGATCCAGGTCTTTGCCGACACGCAGGGCCATGTGATCCACCTGGGCGAGCGCGACTGCTCGGTGCAGCGCCGCCACCAGAAGGTGGTCGAGGAAGCGCCGTCCCCGGCGGTGTCGCCCGCGCTGCGCGCCCGCATGGGCTGCGCGGCGGTGCGCGCCGCGCAGGCCATCGGATACGTGGGCGCCGGCACCATGGAATTCCTGCTCGATGGCGACGGCAACTTCTACTTCATGGAGATGAACACGCGCCTGCAGGTGGAGCACGCCGTGACCGAAGCCATCACCGGCTTCGACCTGGTCGAATGGCAGCTGCGCGTGGCTGCCGGCGAGTCGCTGCCGGTCACGCAGGACCAGGTGGCGCTGCGCGGCCATGCCATCGAGGTCCGGCTGACCGCCGAGGACGTGGCCGCCGGTTTCCTGCCGCAAGGCGGGCCCGTGCTGCGCTGGCGCGCGCCGGGCGCGGGGCACGATGTGCGCGTGGATCACGCGTTGCAGGAGGGCGGCGAGATCCCGGTTTACTACGATTCGATGGTGGCCAAGCTGGTAGCCCATGGCGCCACCCGCGAGGAAGCACGCCGCAAGCTGCTGCGCGCGGTGGAGCAGACGGTGCTGCTGGGCGTGGCCAGCAACCAGGGCTTCCTCGCCGATTGCCTGGCGCACGACGCCTTTGCGGGCAACCAGGTGCATACGGGATTTGTCGATACGCATATGCAGGCCGCGCTGCGGGCAACCCGGCCAGCGGTGGCGCAGGTGGCCTGCGCGGCGCTGGCCGCCGCCGGGCTGCTGTCGGCATCGGCACGCCCCGCATTGGTGGCGCCGGGATGCAGCCTTGGCTTGCAGGCGGGAGAGCAGCAGTGGCGCGTAGACCTGCGTGCCGTCGCGCAAGGCTGGGAGGTGGCGGTGCACGAGGGCGACAGCACGGCCGCCGAGACCGTCGACGTCCGCGTGCTGCGCGCCGATGTGGAGCAAGGCAGCGCGCTGGTGGAATGCAACGGCATGGCGTTGCCGCTGGTCTTCGCCGCTGATGGCGATGCCGTGCACTTGTTCAGCGCGGGTCGCGCATGGCGCTTCGCGCGCCTGGACCCGCGCCAGAAAGGGCGCAAGCCCGGCGACGCCGAGAGCGCCGGCGAGCTGCTGGCGCCGCTCACCGCACGCATCGTGGCCGTGAAGACGGCCGCAGGCGAGCCGGTGCAGGCGGGCCAGGTGCTGGTGGTGCTGGAGGCCATGAAGATGGAGCACGCCATCGTTGCGCCGTTCGACGGCGTGGTGGCGGAGCTGCATGCCAGGGAGGGCGGGCAGGCGCGGGCCGGCGGCTTGCTGGTCAAGGTGGATGGAGCCGAAAAAGCATGAACAGCATGAACAGCACACCCGGCACACCCGGCACACCAAATACAGCACGCACCGTCCGCATAGGCGGCGCCTCCGGCTTCTGGGGCGATTCCGCCATCGCCACGCCGCAACTGCTGGACGTTCACGGCCTGCAATACCTAGTCTACGACTACCTGGCCGAGACCACCATGTCGATCCTGGCGCGCGCCCGCGCCAAGGACCCCGCGCTGGGCTATGCCACCGACTTCGTGCAGGCCGCGATGGCGCCGCATCTCGGCCAGATCCTGGCGCGCGGCATCCGCGTGATTGCCAATGCTGGCGGCCTCAACCCCCAGGCCTGCCGCGACGCGGTGATGGCCGCCGCCGGGCAGCAAGGGCTGGCGCCCAGGGTGGCGGTGGTCAGCGGCGACGACGTGATGGCCGCCTTCGAGGGCTGGCGCGCCGCAGGGCTCACCGATCTGTACACGGGCGCCACGCCGCCCGCCGAGCTGATGTCCGCGAACGCCTACACCGGCGCGCAAGGCATCGCCCGCGCGCTGGCCATGGGCGCCGATATCGTCATCACGGGCCGCTGCGTCGACAGCGCCGTTGTGGTCGGCGCGCTCGCCCACGAGTTCGGCTGGCAATGGGACGACTGGGACCGGCTCGCGGCCGGCACGCTGGCCGGCCACGTGATCGAGTGCGGGGCGCAGGCCACCGGCGGCCTGTTTACCGACTGGCAGCGCGTGCCGGACTGGGATCGCATTGGCTACCCGGTGATCGACTGCGCGCAGGACGGCAGCTTCGTGCTCTCCAAGCCCGAGGGTACCGGCGGCCTGGTCGATCCCGCCGCCGTGGCGGAGCAGGTCCTGTACGAGGTGGGCGACCCCGGCAACTACCTGATGCCTGACGTCACCTGCGACTTCCGCATGGTGCGCACCCATCTGCTGGCCCCCGGGCAGGTGCGCGTGCACGGCGCCCGTGGCCGCGCGCCCGGCGCCAGCTACAAGGCCAACGGTACCTGGCAGGACGGCTACCAGCTCAGCCTGATGATGGCGATCCGCGGCATCGACGCGCCCGCCAAGGCCCGCCGCACCGCCGACGCGCTGCTGGCGCGCACCCGTGCCATGCTGGCCGCCAACGGCTTCGCGGACTACAGCGATACCGTGGTGGAACTGCTCGGCTGCGAATCGCAATACGGCCCGCATGCGCGCGCCTTGCCGACACGCGAGGTGGTGCTGCGCATCGGCGCGCGGCATGCGCAGGCCAAGGCGCTGCGCTTGCTGCAGCGCGAAGGCTCGTCGGCGGGCACATCGATGGCCGCCGGCACCCGCTCGTCCTTTGCCGGCCGCGTAGATATCCAGCCGGTGGTCAAGGTGTTTTCCTTCCTGGCGCCGAAGGCGGAAGTGCGGATGCAGATCGCAATGGACGGCCAGACGGAGGAACTTGCCTGCGCCGCCGTCGTGGGCGAGCCGACGGCGCCGGCCTTGCTGGCGGCTACGCCAGCACCAGCCATTCCCAACGGGCCGCGCGTAACCGTGCCGCTGGTCGCGCTGGCCTATGCGCGCAGCGGCGACAAGGGCGACGACGAGAACATCGGCGTGATCGCGCGCCAGCCAGCTTATCTGCCGCTGCTGCGCGAGCAGCTCACCCCGGCCGCGGTGCGCGGCTATTTCGCGCATCTGGTCGAGGGCGATGTGGCGTGCTTCGAGGTGCCCGGCTTGCACGCCCTTAACTTCCTGCTGCACCGCGCGCTGGGCGGCGGGGGCGTGGCCAGCCTGAGCTCCGACCCGCTCGGCAAGAGCTACGCGCAGATGCTGCTCGATTTTCCGCTTACGGTGCCGCAAGACTGGGCGTAGACCAGCGGCTGCTATTGCATAACATCGGCCGCCAGACAATCAGGGCGGACCGAAGCCATCCAGACCTGATGGAGGAGACATGAAAAAAACCACGACACCCAGCTTGCTGACAGACCTGCGATATGGCCGGTTTGCTCCCCGGTTTGCTCCCCTCTACCACTTGTGGGAGAGGGGCCGGGGGAGAGGGCGGGCGCTCGCACATAGCGAGGACGCCCACATCGTAGAAACTCCCGCCCTCGCCCCCAACCCCTCTCCCGCGCGCGGGAGAGGGGAGCCCCGTCCCCGCAGCCCGTGGCTCGACGCATGCCTGCTGGCCACCGCGCTGGCTTGCGGCCTGTGCGCCACGGCACGCGCCGATGCGCCTTATCCGTCAAAGCCGGTGCGCGTGGTGGTGCCCTACACCCCGGGCGGCGTGTCCGACGCCGTCACGCGGCTGGTCATGCAAAAGCTGGCCGAGCGCCTCGGCCAGCCCGTGGTGGTGGAGAACCGCCCGGGCGCCAACGGCATGATCGGCTCCGACAACGTGGCCAAGTCCGCGCCGGATGGCTACTCGCTGCTGGTGGTGGTGGCCGCGCATGCCATCAATCCCAGCCTCTACCCCAAGATGAGCTACGACCCGGTCAAGGACCTGACCGGCGTCAGCCAGATCGGCCGCATCCCGCTGCTGCTGGTGTCCAGCGCCCAGTTGCCGCCCGGCAGCGTGAAGGAGCTGGTGGCCTGGGGCAAGGCCAATCCCGACAAGATGACCTACGCCTCCAGCGGCAACGGCTCCGGCGCGCATCTGGCCGGCGAGCTGTTCTCGCAAGCCGTCGGCATCAAGATGACCCACGTGCCCTACAAGGGCGTGTCGCCGGCGCTGCCGGACCTGTTCTCCGGGCAGGTGGCGATGATCTTCGATTCCGTGCAGACCATGATGCCGCAGGTGAAAGCCGGCAAGCTCAAGGCGCTGGCGATTACCAGCCCCGCGCGCTGGCCAGCCGCGCCCGACGTGCCGACCATGGCCGAGGCAGGCTACCCGGCGGTGACGGCTAGCAGCTGGATCGGCCTGATCGCGCCCGCCCGGACACCGAAGCCGGTGCTGGCAAAGCTCTCGACCGAAATGGACGCCGTGCTGCACCAGCCGGACGTGAAGGCGCGGCTGATCGAGTACGGGATCGATCCGGTGGGCGGGACGCCCGACCAGTTCCAGGCATTTATCAAGGAAGAAGCCGGGCGGTGGGGCGGGGTGGTCAGGAAGGGCGGCATCCACGTCGAGTGAAGGGGACAGCCGTCGCCATGGCGCGCGGCTTTGGCCCGTTCGGCGGCTAGCCGATCAGCTTGAGCAGCGCAGGCACCGTCAGCACGGCGGTGTAGTAGCCCATGAACTGCACGCCGGTGTTGAACCCAATCGCCCTGGAGAGCAGCCCGCCCAGCAGCCCCATGGTCAGGATGACCAGCAGGCCAAGGAACTGGCCCTCCCAGACGCTGATCACCAGGATCAAGCCGACGAAGGTGGCGATGATGGCTTCATGCGACACCTTGCGCGACACGAACAGGGCGGCGCTGCGCGCGTAGTTCATGGCAAACGGGTAGGACACCAGCGCGGCCAGCAGCACGGCCAGCAACCCGTACCCCAGGAACTCCCAGTGGTTCAGCAGGTTGTGCAGGTTGTGCGTCTGGCCGGCGCCCGCGTCCACGGTGTACACGGGCGGCGCATTGAACAGCGGCGCGGCGGGGCCGGCGGCAACCGGGCTGAGCGGCAGGCCGAAGGCGATGAGAGGGATCAGGGCCTCCGCAATGTAGGTCGCTTCCGTGATGCCATTGCGCGCACTAAGGACGGTGGTCAAGCGATGATAGGCGTGCTTGACCCGTGCTCCCACGATTTCGCCGAGGACCACGGTCATGGCGACCGGGCTGAACACGAACGTCGCGCTCGACACGGTGGCGGTGGCCACGGTCCATTTCACCTGGCTGCGATCCAGCACCTTGAAGGGATTGGGGAAATACCCCGACCAGCCTTTGACGTCAGGCGCCAGCGCGAACGTCCGCACGCGGTCGCGCTGCATGCGCGGGCGATCCACCGGCGAGATGGACGAGAACAGATCGGCAATGAGCGGGCCGATGGCGATGCCCAGGAAATAGCTGATGCTCAGCTTGACGCCAAATTTCGCGGTCAGCGTCTGCAACGCCACGATCACCACGACAAAGGGCACCAGCGTGGCCACGGAAGCCCACCTGCCGGCGGAGCTGTAAGCGATGATCACGGCGGCCACCACGAAGATCCACGGCGCGGCCTTGGTGATCGCAGCGCCGAACGGCGCGAGCAAGACGGCGAAGAGCACGGCCAGCGGCACGGCGATAAACGCCGCGATGAGAGCGCCGGAGATCATCTTGCGCAACGCGATGTGGGGCACGCCCAGGTTGCGCAGGTGGTTCGCGTCCTGCAGCAGCGGCGTGGCCATCGTGTCGCCGGGAATCCCGAGCAATGCTGTCGGGATGGCGTGGGTCATGTGCTTGGCGACAGCGCCGGCGAGGAAGAACGTGAACACGCCCTCGGGCGGCACGCCCAGCAACACCACCAGCAGCGTCAGCGGCGCCAGCGTGGTGGTTTCATCGGTGCCGGAGATCAGGCCGATCGCCGCAAAGACGACGGCGCCGGCCAGCCCCATGCCGGCGGCAATAAGGATGTGGGTAAGCAGTGCAGATTCGATCATGATGAACCTTCGATATCCTGGATATCCGTGGGCAGGCGTTCAAGCCAGGTTGGACCGGGGGCTGACGGGCGTGTTGGGCGTGGGGGGCGCAATGTCCGCTGCCGGCAGTGGCACGCCGTTGCGGCGCTCACGGGCTGCGAAAAGCGCATAGAGTTGCAGCTCCTTCAGTTCCTGCACCACCGACGGGGGAAGGTCCGCGATGGCGCCGAGCCCGCCGGCTTCCTCCGCGAGCTTGTCCAGCACTTCCTCGCGCCAGGTCGGGTCGGCGGATTCGCCCTCGATCACTTCGCGCTTCGGCCGGAACAGGCAGGCGCAGATGACGCCCGCAAGCAGGCAGCCCGCCAGGCCGGCCAGCATGGCGTAGGCGCGCGCCAGCTCCGGTGTCTTGACCAGCCCGCTGAGCACGCGGCTGGCGATCAGGAATCCCGTCAGGCTGACCACGGCTCCGATGGCGATCGACCACGCCAGGTGCCGGGTATCCGCGGTGTCTCCCCAAACCTCGACGAGACGCCGCGCCGATGGCGCTTGCGGTGTTTTCATTTGCATGTCTCCGGATGTGGCTGGCATCTACGTGCTGATGTGCTGATGTGCGCGTGCGCGTCGATGCCAGCTTTAGTTTTTGTCTTTCGCTGCGGCTGTACTGCTGTACTGCTTGTACTGCTGTTGTGCTGTTGTGCTGTTGTGCTGTAGTGCTGTAGTGCTGTAGTGCTGTAGTGCTGCACTGCTGTCCTGCTGTCCTGCTGTTCTGCTGTACGGCTTCTTACCTGCAAAGCGTGGTACTTACCGGCTCCTGAGTTCCGCCAGCAACGCCACGGCCCGATCGGTGCGCACGTCCTTCTCCTCGGCCATGCGCTTCGCAATGCTGTCGACCTCGTCGCTGGTGGCGCCTGCCACCAGCGCGATGTTGCGCGCATGCAGGGCCATGTGGCCGCGCTGGATGCCTTCGGTAGCCAGCGCCCGCAGCGCGCCAAGATTCTGCGCCAGGCCGACCGCGACCGCAGTCTCGCCGAGCTCCTGGGCGGATCTGACATCGAGGATCTTCAACGCCAGCCGCGCCAGCGGGTGCGTCTTGGTGGCGCCCCCGACAAGGCCCACCGGCATCGGCATTTCGATCGTGCCGACCAGGGCGCCGCCGGTGTCCTTCTCCCAGTGCGTCAGGGACGTATAGCGGCCGCCGCGGCAGGCATAGGCATGGGCGCCGGCCTCGACCGCGCGCCAGTCATTGCCGGTCGCCACGATCACGGGGTCGATGCCGTTCATGATCCCCTTGTTGTGCGTGGCGGCCCGGTAGGGGTCGATGGCGGCAAAGGTATAAGCGTCGATCACGCCTTCGATGATCTCGGCGCCGCTGCGCTCCTTGGTGGCGAGCACCTCCGGTGTCAAGCGCACGCGGGCACGCGCCAGCCGCAGGTCGGCCAGGTTGGAGAGGATGCGCAGCCGCACCGAGCCACCGGTGACTTTCTCGACAAGCGGCGAAACCGCTTCGGCCATGGTGTTCACCGTGTTGGCGCCCATGGCGTCGCGCACGTCCACGATCAGGTGGATTACGACCATGGCTCCGCGCGGCGTATCGGGGAAGACGTGGACCTCGATGTCCTTGCAGCCGCCGCCAAGGCCGATCAGCACCTTGTCGCGGCTGTTTGCCAAGTCGAGGATCGCCGCCCGTTGCTTGAGCACGGCCTGCCGGGCGCCGTAAGGGTCCGTGATGCCCAGGACCTGCACCTGCGCCCGCATCAGCGGACCGGTGCTGGAAGTCTCGAAACCGCCGCTTTCGCGCGCCAGCTTGGCCATGAACGAGGCCGCGGCCACCACCGAGGGTTCTTCCACCACCATCGGCACCAGCACATCGCGGCCATTGACCTGGAAATTGCCCGCAACACCAAATGGAAGCTCGAACGTGCCGATCACATTCTCGATCATGCCGTTGGCGAGTTCGACGCTCAGGGCGCCAGGCTCGGCCACGAGCCGGATCTCGTCCGCCGACAAGGCAGCGGCGTCGCCCACATAGGCCAGGCGCTGGGCCGGCGTCATGGCGCGGAAATTAGGCAGGCGGGAATCGGTAACCATCGGTGTCTCCGTGAGTGGTATTGGAATGGAGACAGTTTAGGTACACTGTACCAGCATAAAAAGGTACAGTTGGGCGGGACAGTTTGATCCTGCCCCCCGGGAGCACAAGCCGATGACGAACCCCAAAGCCCCTTCGATTGCCACCGCGCTGGCCAATTCCATCGAGCGGCAGATTGTCGAGGGCGCTTACCGTACCGGCGACAAGCTGCCCTCGCTCAGGGAGCTGGCGCAGTTGCACCGGTACAGCAAGAACACGGTCGTTGCCGCATTCGAGATCCTGGTGGGGCGCGCGCTGATCGAGCCTCGCCGCGGCGCGGGCTACTTCGTGCTCGAGCGCCCAGCCAGGGCGCCGCAGGACGAGGATGCCGGCTCGCTGCGGCGCGCGATGGACATTGTCTGGCTGATGCGCGAGCAACTGAAAAGCAGCCCTGACGTGCTGGCGGTGGGCGACGGCTTTCCGCCGGTGGAATGGCTTTCGGAAGCGCGCCTGGACAAGTACCACCACAAGGTGGTGCGCACCGGCCTGGGTGCCTTGTTCCGCTACGGCAATCGCTTCGGATACGGGCCCCTGCGCGACCACCTGGTGCGCAAGCTGGGCGACCTGGGCATCGGCGCCGATCCCCGGCAGATCGTGCTGACGCACGGCGCCAATGACGCGCTCGACCTGGTGATCCGGTATTTCCTGCCGGCCGGCGCGACGGTCCTGGTCGACGATCCCGGCTACTACCCGCTGTTCGGCAAGCTCAAGCTGGCGGGCGTCAGGATTGTCGGCGTGCCGCGCCTTGCCGATGGGCCAGATCTGGAGGCGCTGGAGCAGTTGCTGATCCAGGAACGGCCACGCCTGTTCTTCACCCAGTCGGTCGCGCACAACCCGACCGGCTCGGACCTCTCCGCCGCCAAGGCCTACCGCGTGCTGCAGCTGGCGCAGAAGTTCGACCTGCTGCTGGTGGAGAACGATGCGCTGGCGGATTTCAAGCCCACCACGCTGCCCCGGCTCGCGGCGCTCGATCAACTGGAGCGGACCATCTACATCGGCAGCTTCTCCAAATCCTTCTCCGCCGCGTTGCGGGTAGGGTTTATTGCCTGCGGAGCAGATCTTGCGAGCGATCTCGCCGATCTCAAGGCGCTGATCCATGTGAGCAGCTCGGAGTACTGCGAGCGCACCGTCGATGTGATCCTGAGCGAAGGGCACTACCAGCGCTACATCACCAAGCTGCGCTCCCGCCTGGCGGAGGCTACGGACAAGGCGCTGGCGCTGTTCGACAGGCTGGATGCGCGCATCTTTGCCCGCACGGAGCAGAGCTTGTACCTGTGGGGCGCGCTGCCGGACGTGGATGACTCACTGGTCCTGGCGGAGCGGCTGCTGCCGCAGAAGGTCGTGATTGCCCCGGGCCGCGTCTTTCGCGTGGACTCCGAGGCGACTTCGCCGTGGTCGCGCTTCAATGTGGGCTCGGTGCTGGATCCACGGTTCGAGGCGGCGGTGCGCGGCGCGCTGGGTCGTTAGGGCAACGCATGGCCGCGCAGCACTCAGGGCTGCGGTTCCTGCGGATCGAAATCCAGTTCGATCTTCGCGCCGTTGGGGTCATGCAGGAAAAGCTGCCAGAAACCGGTGCCAGGCTGCCGCCCGAGGTTGAATGGAATATCCAGCTGCCGCAGGCGATTCGCGAAATAGCGCAGATCGGTCGCGCTGAACGCCATGTGATCCAGCACGCCCGCGGTGGATACCGGTAGCTTGTCTTTCGCGACCAGATGAATGATGGGCGCGCCCGCCGCATAAAGCCACGCGCCTGGAAACGAAAACGGCGGGCGCTCGCCGGTCTCGAAGCCGAGCACCTCTGTATAGAACGCCACGCTGTCTTCCAGTGCCGCGGTGAGTACGGTGAAATGGTTCATCCCGACAATGGCCATGCATTGCTCCTGTTTTGCAGGAGCCCTGGGCTCCCGATCGCTGCGGTAGATATCTGCGGTAAATATCGTTAGTGCCGCCAGTCTAAGCCTTCTTGCCTGCCCGAGCCTCGCGGCAGCCCGCGTCGACGGGGGCAGAGCAGCGGCCTTCATCGATCTGTAGCAAGTGTGGCAAACGGTACTCGAGGCGGGAAGGGCCTGGCCGCTGCGGTGGCGCGGTGAACAAGGCTGCATGCCGCGGGTGTAGCGCTTGCGTGGCCCGCATCCACCTTGGCGCATCGTCACAGCCCACTATACTGAGCTAGACGCGCCGAAGCTCAGGGCAGCGTACGGGCGCCAGCCGCTACCATGCCGGCCGCTGCCCGACATCCACCCACGAAATGGAGGTTGAATATGTCGATTCGCATCGGTGACGAAGCTCCCGATTTCACCGCTGATACCACGGAAGGGAAAATAAACTTCCACGAGTGGATTGGGGACAAATGGGCCATCCTGTTCTCCCATCCGAAGGACTTCACCCCGGTCTGTACCACTGAGCTGGGCTATATGGCCAGGCTCAAGCCGGAATTTGACCGGCGCAACACCAAGATCATCGGCCTGAGCGTGGACCCGGTCGCCGACCACGAGAAGTGGGTCAAGGACATCGAGGAAACGCAGGGCCACGCCGTGAATTATCCGATGATCGGCGACGTCGATCTCACGGTCGCAAAGCTCTATGACATGATCCATCCGAACGCGAGTGGCGGGCCGCGCACTGCCGTGGACAATGCCACCGTGCGCTCGGTCTTCATGATCGGGCCGGACAAGAAAGTCAAGGCGATGCTCGTCTATCCGATGAGCGCCGGCCGCAATTTTGACGAAGTGCTGCGGCTGCTGGATTCGCTGCAGCTCAATGCAAAACACACGGTAGCTACGCCGGTGAACTGGAAACCGGGTGAAGACGTGATCATCCCCACCTCGGTTTCCGACGACGACGCCAACAAGAAATATCCACAGGGTTTCAAGACGCTCAAGCCGTATCTGCGGGTGGTATCGCAGCCGAAGTAAGGCACGCGCCGGATATCCTCGCGGCGAGATGGTGGCGCCGATCCTCCGGCAGGAGGGCGGCGCCTTGCCATGCCGCGAGCGCGATGGCCGTCAGTATGTCCTGGCCAGCGCGCATGCGGCCGTCAGCCTGCACCCGACAGGGAAGTCCTCAGTTCATCGCGCTGCGTGAAGCTCGGCGTGGCCAGCCAGTCGACGAAGTCGTCGTGCCAGTTCTCCCAGGCGTTTTCGTCGAATTCGAAGGCCTCGTCCAGCCGCCCGCCGTCGCGCAGGTAGGTGCCGACGATCCGCGTGCCATCCCAGTACGCCGCCACGGCCACGTCGGCGAGGTCCGCCGTGGTTCCGACCGGGAGGTCGCGCAGCAACATGGACAAGTGTGCCTTGAACGAGGTGAATTCGTTTGAGGTCATGGCCTGCTCCGCTGATGGGAAGAGTATATCCAGAGGATGTACCCGTTCCCGGGGCGCGTCAATTCTCAGCGTTGCGCGGCGCACGCAATGTGGCCAACTACAGGATTCCCCGCTCCCTCAAGCCTGCGACATCGCCGTCGCTCAAGCCCAGCTCCGCCCGCAGGGCCGTGTCCGTGTGCTCGCCAAGCATCGGCGGGCAGCGCATCTCCACCGGTGTTGCCGAGAACCGCATCGGGCTGCGCAGGCTCGGCGCATCCACGCCGCGCCCGTGCGGCAGTTGCACCAACAGGCCCCGATGCTTCACCTGCGCATCCTCGAACACTTCATCGAGCTCGTTGATCGGGCCGCCCGGCACGCCGGCGCGTTCCAGCGACGCCAGCAGGTCCGCCGCGTTCCAGGAGGCCACTCGCTCGGCAATCGTCGCGCGCAGCGTATCGCGGTTGGCAACCCGGTTGGCGTTCTGCACGTAGCGCGGATCGGCGGCGAGCTCGGGAATGCCGAGCAGCTTGCACAGCGCGGCGAACTGGCCGTTGTTGCCGGAGGCAATGATCAGGTGGCCGTCGCTGCAGGCAAAGACTTCGGAGGGCGCGGCGACCGGGTTGCTGTTGCCGGCGCGCCGGGGTAGCTTGCCGGTCATCTGGTAGCCCAGCGCCAGGTGGCCGTTGACGGCGACCGAGGCGTCGAGCATGGCGGCGTCGATGTACTGGCCTTCGCCGGTGGCCTGGCGGTGGTAGAGCGCGCCCAGCAGGGAGACGGTGGCGTACAGGCCGGTGAGGATGTCGGTGATGGGGATGGCGGTGCGCATCGGCTCGCCGCCGGGGCTGCCGTCCGGCTGGCCGCAGGTGCTCATCAGGCCGGCCATGCCTTGCAGGATGAAGTCGTAGGCCGGGCGGGCGGCGTAGGGGCCGTCCGGGCCGAAGCCGGTGACCGAGCAATAGATGATGTCGGGGCGCAGCGCGCGGATGGATTCGTAGTCGAGGCCGTATTTCTTCAGGCTGCCGGCCTTGTAGTTCTCCACCACCACGTCGCAGCGGGCGGCCAGTTGTCGAACCAGTTCGGCGCCTTCCGGCTGGGAAATGTCGATGGTGACTGACTGCTTGCCGCGGTTGCAGGCCAGGTAGAAGGCCGAGTCGTTGGTGACCGCGCCCTGCGCATCGGTCAGGAACGGGCCCATCTTGCGGGTGTCGTCGCCGTCGCCGGGTTTCTCGATCTTGTAGACGGTGGCCCCCATGTCGGCCAGGTTCTGCGTGGCCCATGGGCCGGCTACCACCCGCGTGAGGTCGAGTACCTTGATGCCGTCGAGAATTGCGCTCATGTGCTTGCCACCCGGAGTAAGGAGATCCCGCATCATTCGCCGGATCGGCCGGCCATGCAATTCGCTAATGCCAAAGCCGGCTTACGGCAGGGCGGAAGCGTGCGTGTGGCCGGCGTGGGGTTTGTGCGTATTGCCGGACCCGGGTTGCGCATGCTCGGGATGTGCTGGATGTGCCTGGGCTGGATCGAAGTCGCAGCTCGGATGGGCTTCGTCGTGCGAATGCGGGGACAGCGCGCCGGGGATGTGCCGGCTGTTGAGCCCGTCGGCGTTGAGCCAGGCCAGCGTGGCCGCGGCGGCGCGGTCGATGAGCGTGCCGCACTGCGTGTAGTCGTAGGGGGAGACGTCAAGCGGGCACAGCGGCGGGACGACCGAGATGTGCGCGTGGTCGGCCCAGCGCTCCAGGTCCTGCACCAGCTGGCGCGCCACCAGCAGCGACAGCGCGTTGAAGGCATGGTCGATGGGCCCGCGCGGCTCGCGCCGCCGGGCGCAGGCAAAGCCTGCCGGCAGCACCACCACGCGCGTGGCGCCCAGGCGGATGGCGGTGGAAACCGGCGTGTTGTTGGCCACCCCGCCATCGATCAGTTGCCGCCCGCCCAGCAGCACCGGCGGGAACACGCCGGGGATGGCAGCGCTGGCCAGCACCGACTGGACCAGGCTGCCGGAGGACAGCACCACCTCCGCGCCGGTGGCCATATCGGTGGCCACCACGTACAGCGGCACCTCCGCGCGCTCCATCGCCATATCGCCGAAGTGGCGCGACAGCAGGCGCTTCAGCGCGGCGGAGTCGACCAGGTGGGCGCGCTGCCCGCGCAGCATGCCAAACAGGCTGCGCCACGACCACGGCATCACCTCGGACCGGCGCAAGCCGCGCCAGAGTGTCTCGAGCTGGTTGGTGCCGGCCACATGCGGGTTGCAAGCGTAGTAGGCGCCGTTGATGGCGCCGGCCGAGGCGCCGATCACCATGTCGGGCTTGACGCCCCAGGCCACCAGCTCACGCAGCATGCCGGCCTCGACGGCGCCAAGGCTGCCGCCGCCTGCAAAGACAAATGCGGTTTTTTCCATGGTCTGTGGTGCGGTGCAATAGCCCCGGGGATCCCTGTCAAGGAAAGGATAGGCGACATTGCGCCAGCATGACAGGCGCGTGTGGGGCCGGCGGGCGCGGATGGCACATAATGTGCATGCAGTGCCAGGAAAAGCACGCGCGCCGAGGGTGTTCTGGCCGCCAAGAGAGGAGACGATGAGCAGTTCAACCGACAAGTTTTCGGCCACCATGCGCGACGGCCTGGCCCATCTCGCGCGGCGCCTGCGCTTTGCCATGGAGGAGGGTTCCATCTGGCTGGGCGAGCAGCGCATGATCCTGATCCATACCGCAGCGCTGGGTGCCTTGCGCAAGGAATTGGTGGATACCCTAGGCATGGAGCGCGCGCGTGGCTTGTTCATGCGCATGGGCTTTCATTCCGGCATGCGCGATGCGGAGCTGGCCAAGAAGCTGCGCCCGGGCGACAGCGACTTTGGCCTGCTCGAGATCGGGCCCTGCCTGCACACCATCGAAGGCGTGGTGCGGGTGACGCCGGTCAAGGTGGACATCGACATCAAAGCCGGCATCTACGACGGCGAATTCCTGTGGGCGGACTCCTTCGAGGGCGACGTGCACCGCCAGTTGTTCGGCATCGTGGACGCGCCTGCCTGCTGGATGCAGATCGGCTACGCCACCGGCTACACCTCTGCCTTGATGGGCCGCACCATCCTTTACCGCGAGGTGGAGTGCATTGCCTGCGGCCATGATCACTGCCGCATCATCGGCAAGCCGCTGGAGGCGTGGGAGGACGGCGCCGAGGTGCTGGCGCTCTACCAGCCCGACCCGGTGATCGAAACCATCCTGGAATTGCAAAGCGAGGTCGAGCACCTGCGCGCCCTGCAGCGCAGCACCGACAAGCCAGCCGACCTGGTGGGCAGCTCGCCCGAGTTCCGCGCTGCCTGGGGCCTGCTGCAACGCGCCGCCGGAAGCAATGTCACGGTGCTGTTGCTGGGCGAGACGGGCGTTGGCAAGGAGCGCTTCGCGCAAGCGTTGCACGGCGTGAGCGCCCGGTCCGACAAGCCATTCATCGCGGTCAACTGCGCGGCGATTCCCGATGAGCTGATCGAGGCCGAGCTGTTCGGCGTGGAGAAGGGCGCGTTCACGGGCGCGCACCAGTCGCGCCCGGGCCGCTTCGAGCGGGCGCATGGCGGCACCCTGTTCCTGGATGAACTGGGCGAGTTGTCGGCGTCGGCGCAGTCCAAGCTGCTGCGCGTGCTGCAGGAGGGCGAGGTGGAGCGCGTGGGCGGCACCGAGCCGCGCAAGGTGGATGTGCGGCTGGTGGCCGCCACCAACGTGGACCTGGCCGAGGCCGTGAAGCAGGGCACCTTCCGCAAGGACCTGTATTACCGGCTCAACGTCTACCCCGTCACCATTCCGCCGCTGCGCGAGCGGCTTGACGATATCCGCTTGCTGGTGGAGCGTTTCGTCGCCCGCTACGGCGCGCGCCACGGCAAGAAGATCCTCGGCATCACCGACCGCGCGCTGGCCGAGCTGCGCCGCTATGACTGGCCGGGCAATGTGCGTGAGCTGGAGAACGTGATCGAGCGCGGCGTGATCCTGGCCAGCAACGGCGGCCAGATCTGCGCGGACCACCTGTTCCTGCCGACCAGCGCGCCGCCGGCCATGGACACCGCGCCACGCCTTGGCGTCAAAGGCACCTTGCCGGAACTGCGTGAGGCGGCGGTGCATGGGCTGCTCGATCATATGGCCGAGCAGCAGCTGGCCCTGGGCGATGTGGAGACCGTGCTGATGGAAGCGGCGATGCAGCGCGCCAACGGCAATATGAGCCAGGCGGCGCGCTTGCTTGGCATTACGCGGCCTCAGCTTGCGTATCGCTGGAAGACCCGGGTCGCGCTGTCAGACCGCTGACAAACCGGAAGCATTAGCCGAAGCCGCCGAACAGGCCAAGGCCGCGCGCCATGACGACGGCTGTCTCTCCCTCTCCCCTCGGGGGGAGAGGGCCGGGGAGAGGGGTGGCTTAGTCAATATGACTCCCCTGGGGCAAAGAGGGCTGGCCCGCCGCGAGGAATCAAACGCGGGTTAGCATGACTGCCAGAGCCGCATGGTGTGGACAGTGCCACACCCGGCGATTTCCAGCGCGGAGGCCAGCATGGAACACGATAGCACTTTGTACGTGGGTCTTGACGTCCATAAGGACTCGATCACGGTCGCCTACGCACTCGGCGCGGGCGAGGTCGAACTGCTTGGCAAGATCGGTACCTCGAAGGCCGATATCGATCGCCTGTGCAAGCGCCTGCAGTCTAAAGCGCGCCGGATCCGCATCGTCTACGAGGCAGGCCCTTGCGGCTATGGCCTTTATCGGCAGCTTGCAGGGAAGGGATTCGAGTGCATGGTGTGC
>NZ_BAAILO010000413.1:0-406 GCF_054589115.1 Cupriavidus sp. 8B
GTGCGACCGGATCGCGCTAAGCCACGTCCACCTCGCCACAAACCTCATCGACATGCCGCCTACAAGGCATGCTGAGGCTTAACTTGGGTGGATTGAGTGGTTAGAGGGGTTAGAGGACCGGCGCAACTTGATGCGCTTATTTCCAGCTCTCAGCGTATTCCCTCAATTCTTTTTCAAGGTATTCCATCAGCGCCCGTTTTGCGGGTGACGGGAAATGGCTGGGAAGGGTGAGAATGTACAGGCTGTTTAGCTGCCCGACGATCCGGTACTGCGGAAGTACTTGCTGCAGATTTTGGGCGGTCGGTCCGCGCATTGCATATGTTGGCAGAATACCGATGCCCATGCCTTCCAGTACAGCATCGAGGATAAATGGGTAGTCTGCCGATTGTAGCGTTGGCTGGATATG
>NZ_BAAILO010000414.1:0-281 GCF_054589115.1 Cupriavidus sp. 8B
CGCAAGGAGGGCGATTACCACGGCAGGGTTCATGACTGGGGTGAAGTCGTAACAAGGTAGCCGTATCGGAAGGTGCGGCTGGATCACCTCCTTTCAAGAGCGTGCATCCAACGTCGAGCGTTCACACTTATCGGTTTGTTTGCTGTTACAGCCAAGGGTCTGTAGCTCAGGTGGTTAGAGCACCGTCTTGATAAGGCGGGGGTCGTAGGTTCAAGTCCTACCAGACCCACCAAGTTACGGATGGTGGTTCGACGATGTGAGTCGATGTTGAGCCTCCGGAC
>NZ_BAAILO010000415.1:0-16125 GCF_054589115.1 Cupriavidus sp. 8B
ACTACCGCGCCGGCGACGCCAGGAAAACCACTGCTGGCCGATACGGGGCCGTCATTGCCGACGATGCTAACTGGCCGCACTCGGACAACAGTTACCTGTTCGGCTGCGCCAGTCCGCAAAGCCTCAGACCCGCGATAGACATTGGGGGAGCTTTGCTGAGCGGCGCAACCGGTAACCAGGGCGCACAAAACAACGAAAATCGGGAACGTCTTGAACATGATGGCCTCGCAGAAAGAAAAAGGCCAACATGCCTACGGGCAGGATGGCCCGTAGGGGGGGAAATACTGTGCCAACTGAACAGTCGGCGGGGGTCGATGCGTCGGAGACGCGGTAGGTGCAGCTATGTTATCAGGCAAGCCAGCGTTTGAGGAGTCCATTCGAGCCACCTGGCGCGACGATGGCCCCAAACTTATCCGGTCAGCCCGTCGATGCGAATACTGCTGCGCGTGACGGTGACGCGCACCTTCATGCAGGCCGGCTCGGCGAGCATCTTGACGAGGTCAGCGACGGGAAAGTGCTGGCCAAAGTCGTCGCCGCCGAAAGCGCGCCTCGCGTTCTCGTAAAAGTCCTTGTCGACGGCAGGCTTGCAGCCCTTAAAGAAGAACAGACGTTTCTGCGAGGGCGCAGGGCCAACGCTGCACCCGATATAGGCACCGTGATCTTTGGCAATGAAGAAGCGCTGCGTGTTCACCTCTTCGCTGAAGGTAACGAGAGATTGGACTTCCGCGCGGGAAAGTGTGATTTGCGGCATGGATTGCTCCTTTAAATGATGACGGAGCACGCCCGTAAGAGGCCGTGCCCCTACGGGATGGAATGAACCCGGATCGCGTCATGCGGCCGGATGGAACGAAAGCGCGTGCACTACAGGTCCGCGCGCTCCCAGCAGTAACTATCGCCGATGGCGTAGCACTTCGCGACCGTACCGTCGATGGTCAGGTCCGTGGCGCCGCACCACTGCGGATCGTCGCCTTGCAGGCAGAACTGGTCCGTCGCCTCGCTGTAGTAAAGCTCCGGCATGTGCTCGCGCAGAGCGAGTGCAGCCTCTCGGGTGAAGAATGGGATTAGCCAGCCGTTCCACAGCTGCCCGTTTGAGAACGCGTCAATGACGACTTCCGGTGGCAGCCAGTCGCCAGTGACCTTCGTAGGTCTGAACGGCGGCGGATCGACTGGAGAGAACTTGCGCTGGAAATCAAGCCAAGAAAGGTCGCGCCACGTATAGCGCTCGCCTTGGACCAATACCGTGACAGGCTCGACGAGCTCGCCAGTCTCGATGCTCCGGAATACCTTGGTGGGGTGATTGTTCATAGTGTGTGCACCAAAAAATGAGGGGCACAGTCACAAGGGACGGTGCCCCTGCGGGTGGAGAAGCCTGACCAGGCGGCCAGAAAGGGTTAAAGGAACGATGGAGAATCGGCCCACGGCAGATGGGCCGGGCCTTCCAATGCCTGCGGTCGCACAGTGCCAACGAAATCCTCGCGGCGGTTAATGCTGACGCGCGTGTTGTCGTTGCCGTTGTGGTGTAGGTAGACACCGTTCCGGTCAGGCGGGAGCTTGCCTTCCATCGCCTCCAGCACGCGATGGAAGTCGCTCAGGTGGCGAGGGTCGTACTGCCCAGCCTCTCCGCTGCCACGATGTGGTCCCAGGGCTCGACGGTATATCGGATACCCGCCGTCGACCGTCAGGAACTGGAACGAGGTACCCCCGTGGGTAAGCTCGGCCCATCGCGGAACGGCGGGGTCAATGCGAAGCTCCAATTGCGCAAACCTGCCGCGACTCGGCCTCACAAAGTCGAGGGCGTCGTGGGGAAGGATTGCGCTGGCCTGGATGGCGCCGGCTAGCCGGTTGGCTTTCGCGGAAAGGAAGACGCCCATGCGCTTCCCGTCCATGGCAACCAGGCGTATTTCAGTCGAAGTCGCTTCGACGAAGACGCCATTGAGCCAATACCGTTGGTCGGTCTTGGGCGCGAGCAAGGCGATGGCCTTGAGCTGCCGCGGGTCAATCTGGATGATTTGAATCACGTGTGTGCTCCAAAAAAATAGGAGCACGCCACAAGGGACAATGCCCCTGTGGTTGACGAGACGCCTGGCGGTGCCAGGCAGGGATTCGATGCGTCGGAGACGCGGAAAGTGCCGAAATATTATCAGGAGGGATGTTCTTTTGCACCCCCCAACGACAGGAAATTGCTTTCCGCCGGAGGCGGTCCACCGAAAAGAGAAGGTTTGTCGTCGTTGGGAGGTGGAAGGCCGTGTGGCTGTCAGGACGGGTGGCCGGACTGCGCTATGTTACGTGGATGAGCCGGGCGGCCGAGATCGGCCAGTATGAGACGTTCAATATCGGCAAGACCGTGCCGTTCGGACGGCCGCTTCCGTCTTCACTACGGTCATCGTGAAGTCGCGGTGTGGCTTCGCTATAAAAAAAACGGGCTGATAAGAAACAGCCCGTCAAAAGCGCAAAACTCAGTCTTGTCTACCTATATTGCATTTAATCAACCGCCTTAAGCATGTCCTCGACCACCTTCTTGGCATCGCCGAACACCATCATGGTCTTGTCCATGTAGAAGAGCTCGTTGTCGAGACCGGCGTAGCCGGAGGCCATCGAGCGCTTGTTGACGATGATGGTCTTGGCCTTGTAGGCCTCCAGGATCGGCATCCCGGCGATGGGCGAGTTCGGATCGGTCTTGGCCGCCGGGTTCACCACGTCGTTGGCGCCGAGCACCAGCACCACGTCGGCCTGGCCGAACTCGCTGTTGATGTCTTCCATCTCGAAGACCTGGTCGTACGGCACCTCGGCCTCGGCCAGCAGCACGTTCATGTGGCCCGGCATGCGGCCCGCCACCGGGTGGATCGCGTACTTCACGGTCACGCCCTTCTCGTGCAGCAATTCGGTCAGTTCCTTCAGCGCGTGCTGGGCACGCGCAACGGCGAGACCGTAGCCGGGGACGATGATGACCGTCTCGGCGTTGCCCATCAGGAAGGCTGCGTCGTCAGGCGAACCCGACTTGACCGGGCGCTGCTCGCCGCCGCCGACCTTGCTGGCCGCGGAGGCGTCGGCGCCGAAGCCGCCCAGGATCACGTTGAAGAACGAGCGGTTCATCGCCTTGCACATGATGTACGAGAGGATGGCACCGGACGAACCCACCAGCGAACCCGCGATGATCAGCATCGGGTTGTTCAGCGAGAAGCCGATGCCCGCCGCCGCCCAGCCCGAGTACGAGTTCAGCATCGACACCACCACCGGCATGTCGGCGCCGCCGATCGGGATGATGATGAGCACGCCGAGCACGAAGGCGATGGCCAGCATGACCAGGAACGGCACCCATTCCTGCGTGATGAAGAAGGCAACGCCAAAACCGAGCATGGCGATGGCGAAGGCCAGGTTCAGCCAGTGCTGGCCGGGGAACACCACCTGCGCGCCCTGGAACAGGCGGAACTTGTAGCGCCCCGCCAGCTTGCCGAAGGCGATCACCGATCCGGAGAAGGTGATGGCGCCGACGAAGCAGCCGATGAATAGTTCGATCCGGTTGCCCATCGGGATCAAGTGCGAGCCCGCCGGCGCGATGCTGAAGGCCGCCGGCTCGGCCACGGCCGCGACCGCGATGAAGACTGCAGCCAGACCGATCAGCGAGTGCATCGCCGCGACCAGTTCCGGCATCTTGGTCATCTCGACCTTCTTGGCGACGTAGGCGCCGATGCCGCCGCCCACCACGAGCCCGGCCAGGATCAGGCCCAGCCCGGTACCGATGGACGACTGCGCCGTGCCGGCCGCCAGGAATTCGTTCTTGAGCTTGGCGATCAGGGCCACCGTCGTGATGACGGCGACCGCCATGCCGATCATGCCGAAGGCGTTGCCCTTGCGCGCCGTCGCCGGGTGCGACAGGCCCTTGAGCGCCTGGATGAAGCAGACCGAGGCACCCAGGTACAGCAGGGTGACCGTGTTCATAGAGAGACCGTTCACTGCAGGACCTCCGTCACCTTACCGCCGTGGGCTTTCACCTCGGCTGACGCCTTGGGCGCCTTCTTCCTGAACATTTCCAGCATGCGCTGGGTGACGAGGAAGCCGCCGAAGACGTTGACCGCCGCCAAGGCGACCGCCAGCGTGCCCATCACGCGACCCGTTGTGCCTTCGGTCAGTCCCGCCGCCAGCATGGCGCCGACGATGATGATTGCCGAGATCGCATTGGTCACGGCCATCAGCGGCGTATGCAGGGCCGGCGTCACGGTCCACACCACGTGGTAGCCCACGTAGATCGCCAACACGAAGATGATCAGGTTGATCACCGTGTGGTTCACCAATTCCATTCTTGACTCCAGCACTTAGTTTGATCTCTTGACTTCCCCGCCCGCACACATCAGGCAGGCAGCGACGATGTCGTCTTCCAGGTTCACGGTCAGCTTCGCCTCCTTGTCGACCACCAGCTTCAGGAAGTCGAGCACGTTGCGGGCGTACAGCGCCGACGCATCGGCGGCCACCATCGAGGCCAGATTGGTATGACCGATGAGGGTCACGCCATGGCGCTCGACGACTTCGTCGGCCACGGTCAGCGGGCAGTTGCCGCCCTGTGCGGCCGCCAGGTCGACCACGACCGAGCCCGGCTTCATCTGCTGGACGGTTGCCTCGTGCAGCAGCGTCGGCGCCTTGCGGCCCGGGATCAGGGCAGTGGTGATGACGATGTCGGCGTGGATGGCGCGCTGGTGGACCAATTCGGCCTGCCGCTTCATCCAGTCCGGCGGCATCGGGCGGGCATAGCCGCCCACGCCCTGCGCGATCTCGCGCTCCTCGTCGGTGAGGAAGGGGACGTCGACGAACTTGGCGCCCAGCGACTCGATCTGCTCCTTCACGGCCGGACGCACGTCCGAGGCCTCGATCACCGCGCCCAGGCGCTTGGCCGTGGCGATGGCCTGCAGGCCCGCCACGCCGGCACCGAGGATCAGCATGCGCGCGGCCTTCACGGTGCCAGCGGCGGTCATCAGCATCGGCATGAAGCGCTGGTAGTGGTGCGCGGCCACCAGCACGGCCTTGTAGCCGGCGATGTTGGCCTGCGACGACAGAACGTCCATGCTCTGCGCGCGGGTGGTGCGCGGCGCGGCTTCGAGCGCGAAGGCGGTGATGCCGGCGGCGGCCATGCGGGCGTTGTTCTCGGCATCGAACGTGTTCAGCATGCCGACCAGGATCGCGCCCCGCTTCATCCGCGCCAGCTCGGCGTCGTCGGGAGCGCGGACCTTCAGCACGAGGTCCGCGCCGAGGGCATCCGCCGCCGTGCCAATGCGGGCACCAACGGCCTCATAGGCGCCGTCGGGCACGCTGGCGCGCACGCCGGCGCCGGCCTGCACGGTGACCTGGTGCCCCTGGGCGACATACTTCTTCACCGTCTCCGGGGTGGCGGCGACGCGAGTTTCGCCCGCACGACTCTCCAAAGGGATGCCAATCAGCATCTTATTATCTCCAACGCAAATGGAACTGAATAGTTTCGAGAGATGCTACGGACCAGCAGTCACCGCAGCATCAATGCTTAAAACCGGTGTCGAATGCCTATTCCTACTGTATCGGCGTGGGACTGATCGGCGAGTTTGTCGAAGAACAGCGCGGCATACACGTCTGTTCGCTTCGAAAAGTTATAGTCATACGCCAGCGCAGCCGTGTTCCGATGGAAATCGGATATGTTGCTTTTCACTTTCGCATAGGAATAGGACGCTAGCAACGACCCGCTTCCGATTGGTACGGAAGCACCGATCTGTCCGTTAAGGTGTTTGATATCTCCGCCCGGCCCGCCTACATCGGTTTTGATGTATTGCGCCTGTGCAAACAGCTTGACCAGGGTGAAGTCATAGCTCAACCCAGCTTGGGCAGCGCTCTGTTTGGTGAAGCCGACAAGATTCGGCGGCGCGGAAACGTCGCCCGGCACGAGATTGAACTTGACTTGCTGAAACGCAATCGTCGCCCCAATCGGACCAGATAGGTAAGAGACGTTACCACCCCACTTGTTCTGACCAGTGGCTCCTGGCTGCTCCCCGAACGAGTAGATCGCGTTCGCCGACAGGCCGCCCATAACGGGCATCGAATAGACAACCGAGTTGTTCCAGCCGGAATCGCCGATGATGCCAGGATCAAACAGTGCCCCGGAACCTACGCTCTTGTAAGTTTGGAAAATGGTCGGTGAGAAATTAAAGGAGTCAACCAGCGGATTGAACAGGATGGTGGATAGAAAATACGGCGTGGTGTTGCGACCCAGTCGAATGGTACCGATACGGCTACTGTCCACACCCACGAAGGCGCTTCTGGTGAAGAATCCATCAGCGTCTGTTCGGCCGAATCGCCCCGTGTCTCCGCGATAGAAGCCACCCAAGTCAAAAATGGCCTTGACTCCCGAACCCAGTTCTTCCGATCCCTTCATACCCCAGTAGGATGTCTGCATCCCCCCCGATCCGAGTATGTAGGCACGTTCGCCGCCAATCGCCTTGCTGGTGCCGACGAACATATCGGCCTGACCATACAAGTTGACCTGCGTTTGCGCCGCAGCCGACAGCGAAAATACCGTCACCGCCCCTACGACGCTTGCACGTATACCGTTCATTTTCTTACCCATGTCTCCTCCAGTTTGAATTCGTTCTAACACCTACCATGCAACCGATATATCAGACTGTCTGGCCACGGCGCTTTCTAATGCGGCAGCTACGTCACCGGCGCCGCTACACGCCTAGTGGCCCTTGCAGTAGAATTCCCTCTTTGTCCACAACCAATATATCGAGGGAAAGTTATGGCGTCTCAACGCGCGAAGCACAGCCCCTTGGGCGACAGCGATCAGGACACAATCCCTCTTCCCGTGCAAGCCCATGAGCGGCTGCAGGAAATGCTCGTGACTTTGGTCTTGCCTCCGGGTGAGATGATTTCCGAGGGAAAGCTGGCCGAATACCTGGAGATCGGACGAACGCCTGTCCGGGAAGCCATACAACGGCTCGCCTACGAAGGTCTGCTAAAGATCATGCCCGCGCGTGGCATCATGGTGACGCCGATCAATGTCGTTCATCAACTCCAAATACTAGAGATACGCCGTCAATTGGAACCGCATATCGCACGTAAAGCCGCGCGAATCGCGACAGACGCCCAACGCGTCACGATGCGGCAGTTGGCCAGTTCCATCACACGGTCCGCAGCAAGAGATACTGTCGCGGACTTTATGCGTGCGAACCGAGAAGTACACTCGATCAAAGTCGCTGCCGCTTCCAATGAAGTCCTCGATCGCGTGATGGACAACTTCTACGGTCTCTCGATGAGATTCTGGTATGCCAACTACCGCCATCGCACCAATTCCCTGATTGAAGCTGCCGAACTACACGCTTCCATCCTCACCGCCATAACGTCTTCCGACGAGGAGGAAGCGGGCGCACAGACGCATAAACTTCTCGATTTCCTTGAGGCCTTCACCCTGGCCACTTTGGAGAGCTAGGCGCGTCGCGCACGATCTAGGGCATCTGCCGACGAGGGCAGATCCCTGTTAGGGCGACAACTCTTCGAGCACTCGCTCCTTGGTCTCAATTGCGAACTTGGCCACCAGAACTGCAGCAACAAGCGAGATGGCAGCAAATACAGCGAAGACCAAGCCTAAGCCGAACTTCATCAGACCGCCGATGATAATTGGCCCAGCCATCGATGCGACGCGCAGCCACGCAGTCGCGGTTCCGACGCCCAAGGCGCGAATCCGGGTCGGATAAAGCTCGGGGGTGTAAAGATAAACACCAATCGCCGCCGCTGTAGCGAAGAAGTATGCGCCGCTACCATACACGAGCAGGTGCTCCGGCGTAGATGCCCCGGACATCCACAGCGCCAGCAGAAATCCGCCTGCACCTGCCAGCGAAAGCGCGAACCACGCCTTTCGACCAAGACGATCGATGGAGAAGGCACACACCGTAGCGCCTACGAAACCTATGGCAGTACTTACCAGGCCATATCGGAGAGACAGTTCAAGAGGCAGCTTGAACACGGTGTGATACAGGGTCGGGAGCCACGTGCTGATGCCATAGTAGACGAGATATGATGCAAACCAGATCGACCACACAATGAAGGTTCGCACTGCATACGCCTTGCTGAACAGCTCCTTCCAAGACGACTCTTCCTTCCTCGCATTCGTAACGGCCACTGGTTGAGGCGCTGGAAGGGGATGGCCAACCGCAGCTTCGACTTCGCGCTCGATCCCTTTCAATGCTTCGTCAGCCTCCCTGAACTTCCCTTTGGAGGCAAGCCAGCGCGGCGACTCGGGCAACCAACGGCGAATCATGTAGATGATCAGGATAGGGATCGCACCGATGAAGAACATGTAGTGCCAACCCAAATGGGGAACGACCCAATATCCTATGACGCCAGCCGCCACAACGCCCACCGAGAAGATGAGTTCATAGAGCAGAACGAACTTTCCGCGACCGTGAGCCTTGGTGATTTCGCTGATGTAGACGGCAGCAATCGGGACTTCGCCGCCGAGTCCGAACCCTTGCAGAGCGCGAAAAATCAACAGCGACTCATAGTTGGTAGCAAAGCCGCAGGCGATACTCATCGTAGTGAATGTCGCGATAGCGGCTACCATTGCGGGGACGCGTCCAAATCGCTCCGCAATCCACGAGAAAAACAGCGCACCCGCGAGCTGACCAAGGTAACCGGTGGCGATGAGAATGCCCACCTCGCCGGAAGTCAACTTCCAGAGCGGCACCAGCACGGGAAGCACCTGCGCAATGGCCAACGCGTCAAATGCGTCAAAAAACGTCGCGGTGCCAATTAACAGCCGGGCCTTCGCGTGCCACCGCGATATTGGAAGCCGTTCGATGCGCCCGGAAACGTCCGCTGGTGAGCCAACGTCTGCCATTCCTGAGCCACCGCTCGAGCGCGCGCCTTCAGCATAAGCGTTATACATAGTGTCTCCATCCAATTGCGAGCGAGCTGGGGTCCCCACCCTCGTGGATGCAGGGCCCCGTCGCTACTTAGTGTCATACTTTCAGTATGGTTGGACCAGTGGGGCTCCAACCGAGCTCACAATCAGAAGATCCCGCTGCGCACTTCGAACTTGCTGGGCTTGCCGTGCACGGGCTTCCCTGCCTTGACCCACTCTGCGACCCACTTCACCATCGTATTGACGGGAACCATGGGGTTGCCCAGGAGATCGGCCGCCCGGTCGCAGTTCACGTACAGGCAGTCCTTTTCCTCACCCACAAATTTCGGAGCGATGCCGAAACTTTCCCCGAACATGGTCGCGATCTTTCGCACGCTCACCGCTTCGGGACCACCAATATTGATCGGCGTACTCGGCGTGTCGCAGTGGCAAAGCAGTCGGGCGAAGTGGTTGATGGCATCACCCTGCCACATCACGTTGACCGTTCCCGTCTCGAGCGGAATCTCCTTCTCCTGGAGGACCCAGCTCGCGATCTCCTGGAACACGCCGTAGCGCATGTCGATCGCGTAGACGAACCGCACGAGTCGGCCCGGCGTCTGATGCAGCCGAGAGTAGTACTGGAAGGTACGCTCGCGGCCCACGACCGAATTGGCATACTCGCCCGGCCGGGCAAGCGGCGGGCACGCTTCGGTTACACCACCTTGCAGCGGATTGGACCAGGGGTAGACGTGGATCGTGGAGAAGGCAACAATTCGCGAGCCAGCAAATGCCTCAGCCACAATCGCCGGCGCAACGGTGTTCATTGCCCAAAGGAAGTCTTCACGCCCCTTGTAGTCGAACTTCAGACCCGCCATGTAGATGACGTTCGGAATCTTCGGCAGGGCATTCACGGCAGCTCGGTCGAGCAAGTCACACCGGATCGTTTCCACGCCCCACTGCTGCAGATGTTCCTCCGAGCCGGGTTCCGAGAAGCGGGACACACCGATTACGCGCTTGTGAGGAGCGGCCCGTTTGATAACCCGGGCCAGCGTGATGCCCATCTTGCCGGCAACGCCTAGGATCATGATGTCGCCATCCAGGCTCGCCATGTCTTCGGCGAGTTCGCGGGTCGGCGTGGACATGAAGTCCTCAAGATGGTCGACATCCCGAAACGCTTCCGGGAACATAGAGGGGGAAAGGAAGGATTCTTTCATGGTCGTCTCCTATTGAGATATACGCTTAACTGATTTATTCGGTTACTAGCGGAATCGACCGACCGTCGTCTGCAAGCCAGCGATCCAGATTGGCTTTCACGAAGGCGTCGTCATTGAAAGCGGGGTAGTCGCGATAGACGCGATCGATGTCCTCCACTTGCCCGGGCGACAATGTCTCTTGCGGATTCAGGCACCACGTTCCCTTGACGAGGCCTTGTCTACGAAGTACCTCGAGGCAACCCGGTACGCATCCGCGGAAGTCATTCCGAGCGTCGTATATAGCGGCGTTGCAATCGGTCACGACCGAGTCGAGTGCCAGCAAGTCATTCGGCACCAAATCGCCTTGAGCTTCAGCATGCACGCGCTGCAGCAACTGAGCCGCATTTCTGGTCCAGACGCTCCAGTGCCCGAGCAGTCCGCCACGGATACGAACCGTTTCGTAGCCACCATGCGGGGCTTTCATCATCAACGGTGCGATGAGATCCAGCATGATATGGTCGTCATTGCCGGTGTAGAGAATCACGCGGTCCGCTGCCGACGCATCGACTACCGCCCGCGCGATATCGAGGGTGCGGTAGCGATTGAACGGCGCCATCTTGATGCCGATGACGTTCTCGATCTTGCAAAAATCGACCCAGAAGCGATGGGACAGATGAAAGCCCCCGCATTCCGGAAGCAGCGAGAAGCCGATGATAGGAGTCTCTTGTGCCACCCGCTTGCAGTGCGCGAGGACTTCGTCCTCGCTGGCGGAGCGAAAGGCAGCGACGTTGAGCAGCGCGGCGTGATAGCCAAGACCACGCGCGATGGTCGCTTCTTCGACCGCCTGAGCGGTTTTCCCGGTAACGCCCGCCACCAGGACAGTACGCCCGTCAGACCAATCGTTCGCGGTGGTGGCCGCCAACTTCAGCACCGGCTCGTAGAGGCCATGCTCGCGAATGGCAAACTGCGTGGTATGGACGCCAACTGCCAGACCGCCCGCGCCCGCGTCGACGTAGTAGCGGGTAAGCGCCCGCTGGCGCTCCACGTCCAACTTACGATCTTCCGTCAGCGCCAACGGGTGGGCAGGGATAGCCAAACCGGCTCGAAACTGGCTCAGCACTTCCGACGGGAGCTCACTGCTGTTCTTGTACATCTTTGTTGTCTCCAACTGCGTGTTACACGATGTCTTCACAGATCCGCCGTCATCACAGCAAGGGCGAGTCCTCGATCTCCTGGCGCGCGCCGCCGCTCGTTTGGGTGACGCATTCCTTTGTTTCCGGTACGAACAGGGCGGCGTCCATGAGAGGCAGCGGGTCGGCAATCGCATGGGGTTGAAAAGCCATCAGGTCGAGAATGTCTTTCTTCAGATCGACGCCCGGGGCGATTTCGCTCAGCACCAGCCCCTCAGGAAGCGCGTCGAACACGGCACGCTCCGTAATGATCTTGGCGGTCTGACCCCGCCTCACACCATCGGCGACGGAATATGTGATGCTTTGTGCCGTCGAGACGAACTTGCTGATCTTGCCTTCCTTCACGATACGCATCTCACCGTTCTCGAAGTTCACCTCCAGGCCGCCGGTAGTGAAGGTTCCGGTAAACACCAGTCGCTTCGCGTTGTGAGCGATATCAATAAAGCCACCCGCGCCGGGATTCGACTTTCCGAACTTGCTCACATTTACCGTGCCAGCCGCGTCATACTCCGCGAAGGCGAGAGCCGCGAACTCGCAAAGTCCGCCATCAATCACATCGAACTGCGACAGCCCGTCGATCAGCGCATCGGGATGCATGTTTGCCGAAAACTGCCAGCCGTTCATCACCACGCCACCGTAGGAGCCGTGCTCGGTGGTAAACCAATAGTCATTCGGTGCGTGAACGGGATCGAATGCGCCTGACTCCTGCATCACAAGCGGCACATCTGCGGCGGCTCCAAAGCCGAAGATGGAAAGTTCATGCTTGCGTACCTCCAGAGCCGCCCGGCGAGCGATAACCTTGTCGGGCCCAAAGGGAATGGTCGGCATGCGACTCGTGCCAACGTTGCGCGAGTGCAGATATGAAGCGTCATACGGCGTGTCGGTGCTCATCATCATGGTCTGGTCGACCACGATTTGATCCACGAATACGCCGGGCAGGCGAGCCTCGGTGGCGAGCCGTTCGCCTCGCTTCAGGACACGACGCACTTGGGCGATGACCTTGCCGTTGGACGCCTTCGCGGCCAGCGCGAGTGCAAGGCCTGCCGAGACCAGCGGCTCATCCTCAAAGGAGAGATTGCCGAACTCGTCCGCACTGCTAGCACGGATGATCGCCACATCGAGCGGCCAAGTTGGATAGAAGAGGACGTCCTCGCCGTTCAGCGCGATTCTTTGTACGAGATCGTCCTTGCATCGCTCCGTGAACTTGCCTCCACCATTTTTCGGATCGGCATACGTGTCAAGACCAATCCTCGTGATATATCCCGGGCTCTTTCTTGCGACCTCACGCAGCCAATGCATCGATGCCCCGATTGGCCACGAATAGGCTTCTACGCGGTTCTCCTGAATCAGACGCATCAGTGCGGGCCGCTCACCTGTTGCGGGGTTCACCGGGTTGATATAGGACCCCGATACGATCCGCTTCATCAGGCCTTCTTTTGCGACATGGTCCATGCCGCGAATACCGACGGCGTCTCCAGTACCACAGGGGAAATAGAAAGTCAGGTCGCGGGGAGCGGCCGTACTTTCGAATCGCTCTCCCAGGGCATTCAGTACCATATCGGGCACTACCCAACCGATCACGCCGACAGACGCTACGGTGTGGCCGTCGCGGATCGAGCTGATGGCCTCTTTTGCGGAAACGATCTTGTTCACGCTTTCACCTTCGAAAACTTGGAAAAAGTTGCCTGAGCCGCAGGGGATGCGCAGTCGTCAGCGAACTGACGAGTCGCGACGCGGTCGAAGTGTTCGCCGTTTCCAGCAATCCTGGGCTCGAAATACCGCTTGCAGGATGTGACAGCCTCTGGCGGCAACGCGCAGAGCTTTGCGGCGACGTCCATTGCGATTTCGAGGGCTTGGCCAGCCGGCGCGGTGTAGTCGGCAATGCCGAGCCGGTATGCCTCGAGACCATCAATGGGGTCGGCTCCCCACGTCAGCATCCTGGCGCGAACCGGGCCCACCCGGGCCTCCAAGGCGTGAAGTCCCCACGGCGGCAACCAGCCGTTCGCCACTTCGGGAAGATGCCAACGCGTGTGCACTCCACTGACCACCAGGTCACATGAGACGGCGAGAATAAAGCCACCGCCCAATGCATAGCCTTCAACCGCCGCCACGATGGGCTTCGGATGCGAGGCAAAGATCCGCGCTACGCTTGCAGTAGCAGTCTCATGCTCACACATGCCATCGACATCAAGGCCGGCCAACTCCTTCAGGTCACTTCCGGCACAAAAGGCCGGGGGCGCACCAACCAGTACGATAGTGCGCACGGAGGGGTCAGTGGCCGCATCGCGCAATGCGGTTGCGAGTTGTTGCATGCCCTCTGTGCCGAGAGCGTTTCGTCTTTCCGGCCGATCAAGCCAGAGTTGGCGTACAGGCCCGATATCGATCTGTTTCACGTTTATCTCCAACGTTTAGATGACTGCACCGTCCTTGCGGAGGGCTTCGCGAATTGCGGCGGGTTCGACTGCCCGCACGGAAATGCCTTCCCTATTTGCGATGGACGCGGCGTGTCCGATGGCCTGCCCATAGGAAAAGCACTGTGCCGTAACGCGTGCAGAAGCGACGGCCTCGTGCTCCGCAGACAGGCAGCGCCCGGCCACCAGGAGGCCTTCACCTTGTTTCGGGACGAAGCACCCATATGGGACATCGTAGTAGTCGTCCAAAATCCATTCGACCATCGGCTTCGCCCCACTGTGAAGTTCAATTGGCCACGGTGAGCGTGCGATCGTGTCCGGATGCTTCTTTGCACCAACCACGGCAGCATTACTGAGGGTGGCAATGCCGGCGATTTGGCGGGTTTGACGTACGCCCACCTGCACGCCCGTATCATTCACGAAGGCGTTTTCACAGCCGGCAAGATGCTGCCGGAAGAATTCGGCGTAAGCGCGTACCTGCGAGCGCCCGTTCACCTCGGCTTCTGTGAAATCCTGGTAGTGGAGGGTATTCAGTTCGCGACCATCGTCCCCGGTGACACGTGTGCAGTTGCACAGAAGTTCTCCGGGCCTGGTTGTTGGAAACATCCAGATTTTCGTCCGGGGCAGCTTCCCGGTCTTGGCGTTCTCTTGCAGGATGAGCTCGGTAACCTCCTTGCCCATGATGGTGTCATCGCCGTAGCTACGCACGAACTTGCTGACATCGACGCCAGCGAGCCGGAAGATCATTGTTGGGTTCTGCACGCGACCGTTATCACCGATGACGTCCTGCAGACCCAGCATCGCTGCGATGTCAGCGTCGCCGCTCGCATCAATTGTTGTCTTGGCATAGACGGTGAGACGGCCTTCCTTGGTCCACACCTCGACCCCATCCAAACGCTCCATGCCCTCGCGGAGAACACCGATCGCGACGGCGTGATAAACGACCTCAACGCCGCAGTCCTTCAATTTGGCGTCCGCCACCTCTCGCCATACCAGCGGGTCGTGCACGCGCGTCCAGGTTTTCCCGTAGCGCAAGGGATCGCTGAGACCGCCCCGGGCGGCCAAGTCGTTACAGAATTCATCTGCAAAGCCGAAGACAATCTGGGCGGGAGAGCTTTGGTGGTTTTCCGTCGCCAGGTACATGCCACATACCGTGCCGGACAAGCCCGCCACGGCACCACCTCCGCAGAAGCCGTACCGTTCGATGAGGATGACTGACATCCCATTGCGCCGGGCCGCAACCGCCGCAGCGACGCCTGCTGCACCGCCGCCCACAATCAGCACATCGCACTTCCGCGTCATGCCACTACGTCTATCAAAGGATCGCAGGTTCATTGTCGCCAACCGATATATTGCATGTCGACCATGTTAGGACTGGTGTTTTGGGATGTCAACCGAGAACTTTGCTAGGGAAAGTACCTACGTAATGACTGTGCGCGATCGGCCACGAGCGAAAGATGCACCAGGGGAACGACGGGCTTACCGGATGAATCGGTGCAGGACCGACCGCGTAAGGCCCTCTAAGAAGACAAGAAACGCTTGGGAGGCCTTAGCCGCCGCATCCGAATCCCCGCTGGCGATGGCGCGCATCACGCTAATGTGTCGCTCCGCGCCTTCCGTATAGGCCTCACTGGCTTGGATATGTTGATACCAGAACCGGCGGGACTGAGCCAAAATTAGCTCCATGGTCGCCTCCAAAGTTCGGTTATGGGCTGCCTGCACTTCCGCCTCGTGAACTTGGCGGTTAATCAGAAAATATTCTTCCTCAGAGCGATTGGCGGCTGCCGTCGCAAACTTGTCGGCGAGTTGGAGCAGCATGCCCCTTTGCGTGTCGGTAGCGCGCTTCGCTGCCAGCTTGACCATCAGTTCCTCCATCGGCCTGCGAACTTCCAGCAATTCGAGCTGCTGTTGGACATCACTTCGCGCAACCAGAGTGCCACGTCGGGCGTGCATTTCCACGAAGCCAATGTGCTTAAGTCGTTGCAGGGCCTCCCGTACCGGCGTACGTCCCATCCCCAGTTCATTAGCTAACTGCACCTCTGACACCATGGTGCCTGGAGGCAGTTGTGAGGTAACGATCATCTGTTCGAGCCTGCGGAACGCGAGTTCGCCCAGTAATGAACTTTGCTCCTCCGGCGTCTGCAGTAATTTCGGAGTATTCATGACCACTCCCATTCCATGGATCGGTGACATACTACATCAACAATCCTGACATATCAGTCGAACGTGAGAATGTCAGACTAAAGCCAATACCGACGAAAGTGCCTTGAGCGCCGCTTAATTGAAAGTGGCGCCCAACCGGAGGCTATTGGGAGTCCTCCGATGACCGACGGAACGACAGACCGAAAGGCCCGTAGTGGCCGAACTGCCCGTGCGCGGTGCAATCCACCCAAGTTAAGCCTCAGCATGCCTTGTAGGCGGCATGTCGATGAGGTTTGTGGCGAGGTGGACGTGGCTTAGCGCGATCCGGTCGCACG
>NZ_BAAILO010000416.1:0-6354 GCF_054589115.1 Cupriavidus sp. 8B
CTCTTCTCCCTTGCGGGGCACGCCCCCGCTTGCGGGGGATGCTTGCCTCGCGCAACTATTAAGGCATTCAAATGGCACACATCGTTGAACCCATCCTGGCTGTTGCTCCGATCGTTACGAACGGTAAGACCGTGCAGGAGGTGGCTGCAGCACTGGGCAAAACGCTCCGTGCCGCACAACTTGATCCCGAGTGGCTGTGCGCTGCGAACTATAGCGAGAATCGCAACGAGAAGGCCTACGGGCTGCTGCCCAGCGTGAACTGGCCGGACTGCGACAAAGGCCGCATTGCGGTCTCTGTCGTCCGTGGCCTGTCGGATAGCTGGGGCGTCCACGTCGACCTGATTCACTTCGCAGGCGGTGGTGATGCGCTCGAAGCTTGCGTGAGCAAGTTGCTGATCGCCAAGGTTACGCGCCGTGACCACGCCTGGGAAACGGCGAGGGTCTTGGCAGAAGCCTTGAACGTGGCCTGACGCACGTCAGCCGGCGGACCATCCATGGCATGCTGAACCCCTAGTAAGGGTTCGGTAGGCCATTTTGATCGCGTCTTCGACCCATCGAGCCACCGTCTGGCAAATCCAGACCCATCCATCGCATTCGCGGGACGCCTCCCGCGAAGTGGGAGCGCTCCGCATATCGGAGACCCCTATGCTTCATTCCACACTATCAGTGCCGCAGTCCGTTCCTGCGCGACGTCCCAAAGTCGCCCGCATCGATACGACCGGCCTCACCGTCGAGCAAGTCGAACTCCAGCTTTACACCATGCTGCGCGGCATGGAGCTGGAGCCCGAATGGATTACCGCCACCAATCGCTATCGCGACGACGAGCGCATCCACGGTTTGCGTGCGGACGCGCCGTGGCCGGAACTTGGCGCGCGCGATCGCATTGCTGTTTCCGTCTTCCGCGGATTGTCGGAGGGCTGGACCGTGAACGTCGATCAGATCCATCTCACTGAGGATGCCTCCGGCCCGCACTGGGCAGTACGGAAACTGCTCTGCGCGAAGGTATTCGGTCGTGACCTGGCGTTCTCGATCGCCCGGGTGATTTCGGAAGCCCTGGACCTAGTCTGAGGGGGTAGGGCGCCATCCGGGCGCCCGGCCCCCCATGCAAGAGCGCTTGCGGAAACGTCTTGACCGCTTCGGCAAACGCTTTTGATCGCGTCTCCGACGCATCGAACCCTGTCTGGCCTGTCCAGACCTTACCCATTGCGGGACACCATCCCGCTGGGGATGGCTGTCCCGTTTCACCAGAGACTGCCATGAAGATCCCCAAATCCTTTACCCAACCGCACGCCCCGGGCAATGCCACAGCCTGCGCCTCCCTCAAACGTGATGCCTCCCGTGTCATCCGCCGCCTGGCGAACGACCTCGGGTTGCGTCCGCGTGAATTCACCGTCCGCGAACGCCGTCAGCGCCGCCAGCAAGCCGATGTCTATGCCCTGCATACCGATACGCTGTACTTGCAGATTGCCCACGCGCCGCAGCAATCCGCTGCCCGCATGAGCTTTCGCACGTGCCGCGGCCGCGACGACTATACCGGTGGCCGCGACAATGCGGTTTGCCTACAGTCGATCGGCTCGCCCGAAGGCTATGCCTCGCTCGTTGCCACGCTGCGCGTGGTCGCGGGCCGGCGCGGTTGAGGGCACTGACCATGACACGCATTGCCAAGGTCATCCTCAAATCCACCAGCGGCGACGAGTACTCGTGCTCGGTACACTATGAGCCAGACGCCGACGTTGTCACACTACCGGTGCGCCTGGACAACCTCGTCGATGCCTCCATTGCGATGGGGGAGCGTCACGTCCTTTTGCTGCTGGAAGACGGCTATCAGTTTCCGCTGGTGCGCATGGAACCTGCGGTCTACAACGTGGATCGTTCCAAGGCGGCCAAACGGGGCTGGATGGACGAAGCCAGGATGGCCGTTGCGGCTCCGACCAAGGACCAACGGTTGCAGTATGGTCGCTTCGCTCATACGCTCTCCGCTGCCGCAATCCTTGGCCTGGCTGGCTACCTTACCAGCCGGCCGGGATGGAACCTGACCGCTGTCGCAAATGGCGCAAGCCTGTTCGGCATCGCCGTTGTATTATTCGCGGTAGGAGCAGTCCTCTCGAAAGGAGAAAAGTGATGTTTGGTCCTCCTCTTTTGGTTCTTGCGTTGCTGTTTTCTGCCTACTTGCTGTGGGCAGACCGTAACGGGCGTCGCGTCCATAAGGACTGAGCGCCAAGCCACTGTCTTATTTCGCCCGGCAATCCCGGGCCATCAAACTGACGCACCTCTCGAGAGGTGCGTTTTTTTTCGGTGCGCCCGGCAGGGCGCACTCACTTGAGGGTGCAAGTCCCTTACACACCCGGCAAGGGGAAGTGTTAGCCAGAGGCAAGGGTTCCCCGGGCGACTGGGGGTCTGAAGGAAGCCCGAGGCAAAGCGCTGGCCTGACGAACAGGAAGCGGATGAGGCGCTGTATCGGGGCGAGGTGGCCGAAATCGCCAAAGCCCAGTACTTGCACGGAACGATGCGGCGTAGATCCGACAGGCATAAGCGTGAAGGTGGGTGCGTCATACCCGGGGAGATCTGCACCGCTGCCATGGTGCTACTGACGTCGAGAGGCGTCGGGATGGCGGTGCAGAAGTCAGCAGAGGCCATAGTAGGTGTGCGGTTGGCACTGAAGGGCCGAACATGAACGAGCGCGATTAGGACGATGGACCTCGATGCGAACCGACGAAGCCCAAATGCACGAACGAGTGCAGCCCACAGCGGAGGAAGGCGGGCGGAACCTGCCTGGGGCCGATGGGGGTGCGGAGGCTGGCACGGCGGCTGTTGGGCAAACGAAAGCGCAGGCGCCATCGCTGATGGAGGCGGTGGTCGAGAAGGGCAACATGTGGCTGGCGTACCGGAAGGTGGTCAGCAACGGCGGTGCTGCCGGGGTGGATGCCCTGGCGGTGACGGCGTTGCGGGACTGGCTGAAGGTGCACTGGCCGAGCGTCAAGGCGGCGTTGTTGGCTGGCCAGTACATCCCGCAGGCGGTGCGCGCGGTGGACATTCCCAAGCCTGCGGGCGGGGTGAGGACACTGGGCATCCCGACGGTGGTGGACCGGCTGATCCAGCAGGCGCTGCTGCAAGTTCTCCAACCGATCTTTGAGCCGGGATTCTCCGAGTCGAGCTACGGCTTCAGGCCGGGGCGCAGCGCCCAGCAAGCGGTTCTGCAGGCACAGCGGTATGTGCGAGAAGGCCGGCGCTGGGTGGTGGACATCGACCTGGAGAAGTTCTTCGACCGGGTCAACCACGACATCCTGATGTCGCGGGTGGCCCGGCAAGTGAAGGACGCCCGGGTGCTCAAGCTAATCCGGCGGTATCTGGAAGCGGGGCTGATGCGTGGCGGGGTGGTCGAGGCGAGAAGGCAAGGCACGCCGCAAGGCGGGCCGCTGTCGCCGCTGCTGTCGAACATCCTGCTGACGGATTGGGACCGGGAGCTGGAGAGGCGGGGCCTCGCGTTCTGTCGTTACGCTGACGACTGCAATATCTATGTCAGAAGCCAAACGGCGGGGCGGCAATTGTTGGCTGGCATGACGGCGTTCCTCGCGGAGCGGCTGAAGCTGCGGGTCAACGAGGCCAAGAGTGCGTGTGCGCGGCCATGGGCGCGCAAGTTCCTGGGCTACAGCCTGACGGTCCATCGCCAGGCGCGGCTGCGCATCGCCCCGGAAAGCCTGAAAAGGCTGACTGAGCGGGTGCGGGAACTGGTGCGTCGGGGACGGGGCAGGAGCCTGGCCCACACGATAGCAGTGCTGAATCCGGTGCTGCGCGGGTGGATCGGATACTTCCAGTACACGGAAGCGAAAGGCGTGTTGGAGACGCTGGACGGGTGGGTGCGGCGGCGGTTGCGCTGCTTGCTATGGCGGCAGGCCAAGAGCCGCGCTACCCGCACTGTGATGCTGCGTCGGCAGGGCTTAACGGAGGATCGCGCGTGGCACTCGGCCCGCAATGGGCAGGGCCCATGGTGGAATGCTGGGGCTCGCCATATGAGCGCGGCCTTCCCGAAGGGCTACTTCGACGCCATGGGGCTGATCTCGCTACTGGATACCCAGCGGCGCTTGCAGTCTCGTTCGTGAACCGCCGTATGCGGAACCGCACGTACGGTGGTGTGAGAGGGCTGAGGGGGTGACCCCTCACCCTACTCGATTCTACCACGCGGGGCGCGTCCCTGCGGGGCGGCTCCACGACCTCCGGAGTTACCCCAACCATGATCGACCGCATCTACGGCGCTGGCCTGGCCAGCCACCCTCCCGGTGTTCGCCTTAACGTCCAGTTGTATTCGACCAACTATCGCGCCGCGCTCACCCTCAGGTGCGCGGATGACGGGATGCCGTATGGCTCGCTGACCACCAACCTGCCCGAAGTCGAGCTGGCCAGTGACGAGTTTGTCGTCTCTGCTGGCTGGAACCTGCCACGGGATTTGGCAGCCCGCTTCCTGGAAGCCGGCTTGTTCGCCGAGGCTCGCCACGTTCCCTACAGTGACGGCTTCGCTTCAGTCTGGCGGATCGTCTCGCAAGAATTGATCGATGCCATCACAACCGCGCGAACGGAGGCCACGGCACGGCCCCGCCGCCGAGTCGGCGCTTGAATCGACGCATCCCAGTTTTCCTCTCTCACCCACACGGGGCAACGCCCCCATGTGGGGCTTGCTTCGTGCTTAGGAGCAAGTCTGATGTACGTAATTACCTTTGACACGGGGCGGGTTGAATCGCGCACCACACTGGCCGGTGTGCTGGCCTTCTTCAACTGCAACGACGACCTGCGCCGACGCACACCGGTGGAGTCCGTGCGACTACGCCATGTCGCCCGCGGCGACATCCCCATCATCCGGCTGGCAAGGGGCAACTTTGCTGTCCGGCCCAAGGGTTCCATGCGCGAGATCCTCGACACCATCATCGGTGAAGTGGACCGGTTCATCCTTCGCCCGGACGGGAACGTGCTTAGGCCTTTCGAGGTCAGCCGCGACGCCTGGGAAGCAGCAGTGGCCGCTGGTCGTCTTGGCTATTTCCCGGAGGAGGCGCTGGCGCCGGAATGCCGCGACCAGGGCACGTTGTTCGCAGATCCTGATGCAGCATTCGTCGACCCCGCCTGCTATGTGGAGCAGCAATTTCGTGCTCGCTTCGGTTTCGGCACGAATGGGCCCGAGTACTCACCCGGCGCCGGCATCAATTCGCGCCACGAGGTCCATGTCGCATACGCACTGCAACGAGGCGAGAAAGTTCGCGGTTGCGTCCTCAATGCCTATCGAGACAGCCCGGACATTGGCAAGTACGATCTGCTTTGGCTCAAGGATCTAATTGCCGTGCCGGCCCTACGCGGGGCGCTGCCGACCGACAAGCTGCAGGCGCTTTGCGGGGTCATGCGGCATGACAACCTGGCGATCACTGCGCACAACGCCACCCGCCTGATTGCACTGGTTAAGCCGCTGCCGGCCGACCGCGCCCGAATCGCTGTGGATGACGCGCTGTTCGCGGCCGGGATCGTCCCTCCGCCTGCGTTGCCGACCATCGCCCCGCCTACAGGGGAGAACGCGGCGCCGGTCTCACCGCTTGCTGCACGCTTGCATTCCCTCATCGCCCAGCATCGCTATGCGGAGAGGACTGCGCGTGCGCAGGAGGAGCAGGCTAAAGGAGCGTTGACCCAGCGCATGCTTCAGCGTGAACTTCGCCTTGCCACGGTCGAGCGGGACACCACGAGCTATTCGTGGCCTAACCGCTTGGCGCTCGCGGTCATGGAGCGCAACGTGGCGCAGCTGCTTGAAGCGCTGGACAGCCCAAGCGATCAGAACGCACTGTCCAAGCGGGCCATCCGCGAGGAACTGGGCGTGGTGCTGACCGGCGTGCCGGCAGCTACGCGTCGACGGCGCATCTTTGAACTGTGCGGCTTCTCCGAGGCCGAACAGCGTCAATGGGATATCGAGGCAGCGGCCGCGCAGACTGCGCTTCGCCAAGCCCGCGATGTTGAGAGCGCCCGCGAGCAAGCGGAGGCTGCATGTTGGCGCTTGCCGGAAGGGCGGGTTCTGAACGGCCGCGAATACGTGGACATGTGCATTGATGAAGGCTTCCGCCAGATCAAGCACTATCCGCGCGGTAGCGCTCGAGTCTATTACATTGAAGATCCGCAGCGCCGCCTGGCGCGCAAGCTGCGAGCTAAGGATGGCACCCTAGCCTATGCACGAGCGCGGCTGGCCGAATACGAGCCAGCATTAGCGATAGCCGCGTGATTCGTTTTATTCTCCCCCGGCCGAGCGCCGGGGAAGTTTTCTCTCAAAAGCGATAGCAAATTCGTCGTCTATTGGCGTACTGCCTTCGCGTTATTGGCTGTAAGCTC
>NZ_BAAILO010000416.1:6628-16326 GCF_054589115.1 Cupriavidus sp. 8B
TATCACTGGGGCGCCCGGCATCGGCAAGAGCGATATCGTGGATAGCGCAGCCAAGGCTGCCCGCCACGACCTGCTGATCTCCCACCCCGTGGTGGAAGATCCCACCGACTCCAAGGGCCTGCCGTTTCCGGCAACGGATGGTGCGGGTGCCAAGTTCCTGCCGTTCGGGGATCTGGCCACCGCGCTGAACAGCACACGCCCGCTGGTCTGGTTCATTGACGATCTCGGACAGGCCTCGCCGGCGGTCCAGGCCGCCAAGATGCAACTGCTGCTCGCACGGCGCATCGGTGAACACGTCCTCCCGGACCACGTCACCTTCGTGGCGGCCACCAACCGTCGCAGTGACAACGCGGCGGTGTCCAACATCCTTGATCCGTTGAAATCCCGCTTCAGCACCATCGTGGAGTTGGAACCGACGATCGAGGACTGGACGCGCTGGGCGGTCACGAACAGCGTGCCGCCTGTGCTCATCGCCTTCCTGCGCTTCCGCCCCGATCTGCTGCTCTCGTCTGAGCGCAGCAAAGAGGTGGAGAACCTGCCTTCGCCGCGAGGCTGGGGGCACGTGGCGCGTCAACTGCCGCTGGTACCGCCGGGGATGGAAATCGTCGCCACGGCCGGCGCGGTGGGCGAGGGCGCCGCACTCGAGTTCGAGTCGTTCCGCCAGATCTATCGCGAGCTGCCCAGCGTGGATTCGGTGCTGGCTGCCCCAGAATCCGCCAGGATCCCTGACAAGGTGGCCGCGCAGTACGCCATCTGCTCGGCGCTCGCCGCCGTTTCCAACGAGAACAACTTCGATCGTGTGATGGTGTACGCCAATCGCCTATTCGAAGCCCATCTCGGCGAATTCGCCGTGATGCTCGCCACCGATGCTGCACGCCGCGACGCGCGGATCTGCGCTACTCCAGCGTGGATCAATGCGCAGGGCGGCAAGCTCGGTGAGTTGCTGCTCGGCAACTAATCCCTTTTTCCTTTTCTGTCCATCCCATAACGGCGAGCCACCAGGCTCGCCGTTTTTCGTTGCAGCCGTATCCATCCCATTTCCAGGAATCGTCATGAACATTCAAGACATTACCAAGCGCGTGATGCTCGCAACATTCAACACGTCGGTCTGGCGTGCGCGCCGCTTCGACACCCGCGCCACGCAGGAAGTCGAGTCCAACCACGACACCAAAGACATTGGCCGCTTCAACAAGAAGCTGCTGACCGAGGGTGCCACGTCGTACAAGGAAGTGTGCGCGGTCGCCAACCGTGCCCGCGCCTACTTCGATGCCCACAGCCTGGACTACGATCAGTTGGGCGTGCGCCTGCTGCCCACTGACATGTACATGGAGGTGGCTGACCGCCAGCGCGAGTTTCAGGACGAGTTCAACGCCACGACCGCGGTGTTTCTCGCCGACTATCCGCGCCTGAAGGAAGAGGCGCGCGCTGCGCTGAATGGCCTGTTCGACGACGCGGACTATCCGACGCAAGCGGAACTGGCCAAGAAGTTCGGTATGCGCCTGGCAGTCCTGCCGTTTCCGGACGCGAGCCAGTTCGACATTGCGCTGCCGGCCAACGTCCTGGACGGGCTCAAGGCGGATATCGACCAGCGCGTGCTCGGCGCGGTGAAAACCGCCAACGACGACCTGGTGGGCCGCCTCTTCGAAGCCGTGCAGCACTTCGCCAACCGCCTGTACGGGGCCACGAACGTGCGGCTCGATGCTGCCGACAAGGTGCGCGAGTTGAGCGCACTGCTGCCCAAGCTGAACTTCTCCGGGGATCCGGCGCTCACGCGCATCCTGGATGAGACGCGCGAGCATCTGGCCCGTCACACTGGGGCGGACCTTCGCAATTCGAACGACCTGCGCAAGCAGGTTGCCGAAAAGGCGATGGAGATTGAGGCACAGATGGCCGCCTTCATGGGTGGTCCGCCGCCGTCGCCGGCGGCAGCTGCGCCGACCTCGTCGATGTTCGAACTGCTCACAGCGTGAGGCCGGCATGCGCGATCGAATCTCGAAGCAACGTTCCCAGCTCATCCTGTCCCAGCCGTTCTTCGGCGCGTTGTTGATGCGCTTGCGGGTGGTCGAAGATCCGTCGTGCAAGACGTTCTGGGTGGATGGCGTATCGTTGGGCTACAACCCAGCATTCGTCGCCACCCTGAGCGATCTTGAGCTACGCGGCTGTCTTGCCCACGAGGTCTTGCATCCGGCCAACGGGCATTGCTGGCGCCGCGGCGTTCGCGATCCTGACCGTTGGAATCAGGCCTGCGACTATGCGATCAATCCCTTGGTGCTAAACGCCGGCTTGCAGTTGCCGGCCGGCGCGCTGATCGACGGACGATTTCTCGGCAAGTCCGCGGAGGAAATCTATGCCATGTTGCGCCAGGAGGTATCGGAGCAACCGCAGCCAGAACCGCAACCGCAACCACGGCAGGACGGCTGCGGCAAGGGCGACGGCAATGATCCGGCCCAGCCTAACGGCCAGGACGGCAAAGGCAATGGCACGGCCGGGGACGACCCGTCGCAGGCCTCGCCGGAATTCTCGCCCGGTGAGGTTCGCCAGCAGCCGCAGGCACAGCAGCAAACGCTGGCCAACGAGTGGAAGGTGGCGACGATGCAGGCAACAAAAGCCGCGCAGATGCGTGGCAAGCTGCCCGGCGAGTTGAGTGCGATGGTGGAGTCGGCCACGCGGGCATCGGTGGACTGGCGTTCAGTGCTGCACCGCTTTGCCTTCGAGCAGACCCGGTCGGACTATAGCTGGGCCTTGCCTAACCGGCGGTACACCCATATGGGCCTGTACCTGCCGGCGTTGCACGACCAGTCGGTCGGCGATGCGGTCTTTGTGCGCGACACCAGCGGTTCGGTGTTCGACGAGACGCAGCAGCAGTTCGGGGCGGAGGTCGAAACGGTCTTCGCCCAGCTGCAACCGCGGCGCCTGTTCGTGCTGGACTGCGACACTCGCGTGACGCAGGTACAGTGCTTTGAGCGGGGAGAGGCCATTGAGCTGGGCCCGATCCGAGGCGGTGGCGGCACGAGTTTCCGCGCGCCGTTCGCCTGGCTGGACGAGCAGGGAATCGCTCCAGCGTTCCTGGTCTACCTGACGGACATGCACGGAAAATTCCCGGCTGCGCCGCCGGCGTATCCCACCTTATGGGCGTCGACCACGCCGCTCCACACGATTGCTCCGCCGCCGTTTGGCGAGGCAGTGGAAGTCATCATTTAGACCAACCCCGGGCATGCGCCCGGGGTTATTTTTTGCGCGCCCAGCATGGGCGCACTCTTGTGGGTGCAAGTCCCACCGTAAGTTGATCACAGCGAACGAAGCGAAGCGCAACTGCGAAAGGGTGACCGATCGTGGGGAGGAAGCGTGGAGCGAAGCTGCGAGCCGAGGGACACGAACCGGATAGAAGGCGGTGCCGACCAGGACGAGCGGGCAAAAATCCGCGAAGTTCTCGTGATCAAGGGGCGGCGGCGTAAATCCGGCGGTTGTGTAGCGAAGGAGTGCGTTCTTACCTGGGGACGCCCCGCCTTGCGCCTGAAAGGGCGACGGCGTCGAACCGGAGCGGGGTCTCAGCAGAGGTCATAGTAGTCGGGGGTAGCGCCGGGAAGGCTCAAGGCTGCCGACGAAGGACCGAACGAGAGGGAGTGTTCGAAGCCGTGTCGATGCAGCAGGCATTGCGTCAGAAGCCCGCGCGAGCGGGGCGAGCGGGGGAAACGTACGGTGAAGCCGGACGCGAACCTGCCTGCGACGAAGCCTGCGGCCCGCGACACGAACCGGAGGACACAGGGTCGGCGCTGCTGGCAGCGGCGCTGACGCGAGAGAACCTGAAGCAGGCGTTCAGGCGGGTCCGACGCAACAAAGGTGCCGCTGGCGTGGATGGTCTGGATATTGATCAGACCGCTCGCTATCTGGTGTCGGCGTGGCCGGAGATTCGCCAGCAACTGCTTAAGGGGACGTACCGGCCCAGTCCGGTACGGCGGGTAACGATTCCGAAGCCGGACGGAGGAGGCGAGCGCGAGCTCGGTATCCCGACGGTGACGGATCGGCTGATCCAGCAGGCGCTGCTGCAGGTGCTGCAGCCGATTCTGGACCCTACCTTCAGCGAGCATAGCTACGGCTTCCGTCCCGGCAGGCGTGCGCATGACGCGGTGCTAGCCGCACAGTCGTACGTGCAATCAGGGCGGCAAGTGGTGGTGGACGTGGACTTGGAGAAGTTCTTTGACCGGGTCAACCACGACATCCTGATTGACCGTCTACAGAAGCGCATCGGAGACGCCGGCGTCATTCGGTTGATCCGAGCGTATCTGAACAGTGGGCTGATGGATGGCGGGGTGGTGCTGCAACGGTACGAGGGTACGCCGCAGGGCGGCCCGCTGTCACCGTTGCTGGCTAATGTGCTGCTCGATGAGGTGGACAAGGAGTTGGAGTGCCGAGGCCATTGCTTCGTGCGCTATGCCGATGACGCGAATGTGTATGTGCGCAGTCGGCGGGCGGGTGAGCGGGTGATGGTCCTGTTGCGGCGGTTGTACGGCAACTTGCGTCTGAAGGTCAATGAGGCAAAGAGCGCGGTGGCGAGCGCGTTTGGCCGCAAATTCCTCGGCTACAGCTTCTGGGTGGCCGCAGGGGTGGTCAAGCGCAAAGTGGCAGTTAAGCCGCTGCTGACGTTCAAACAACGCATCCGCGAACTGACCCGCCGCTCAGGCGGGCGGAGTCTGCAGGAAGTGGTGGAACGGCTGCGGCCCTACATTCAGGGCTGGAAAGCCTACTTCCGGTTGGCGCAAACGCCAAAGGTCTGGCGGAAGCTGGACCAATGGCTGCGTCACCGGCTGCGGGCGATCCAGCTCAAGCAATGGCGACGTGGCCCGACTATCTACCGCGAACTGCGGACGTTAGGCGCGACGCCCGAGACGGCGCAACGGGTGGCGGCGAATAGCCGCCGCTGGTGGCGCAACAGTGACGGCGCGCTGAACTGGGTGCTGGATATCGCCTACTTCGACCGGCTGGGCCTACCCCGCCTCGCCTAACCTCAATCTCTCGAACCGCCCGGTGCGGACCCGCATGCCGGGTGGTGTGGCAGGGGCGCAGCCACGATGGCTGCCCCCTATGCCGATTCTCTGTCTGAGCTAAGTGTTGGATGACCCCGCCGGTCGAATAGGCTCCTCTTGCGGAGGACAGGCAAATGCGAGCCTCCTGTTTCTCCCGCGGGCGGCAGAACATGAGCCGCGTGTCGAACGGTTTCGGTTGGTACCACTCGCTTGGCCAGGGACTGGTTTGTCGTGCGAGGATCTCAGGTGCGCCGGAAGGGACTTGCTCGCTTTGTCTTGGCCGGCGCGGACTGAAATCGGGTCTGGTCGAAGCCAGTGCGCTGGGTTAGGAGCGCTTCGCCGTCGATGCGCTCGGCCAAGCTCTCGATGTCGCGCTCCGTCACGCCGGCCTGCGCGAAGTGTTCCTGCCAGGTGTTCACGACGTCGATGACGGTGGCAATCTCGGCCGCGGCCTCTGCGGGCAGCAGGCCGAATGCATCGCACTGCGACATCGCGTTTTCGAGCGTCGAGTCCCGGCCATGAGCGCCACAGATGAACTCCTGGTAACCCTGCCCCGAGTTCGTCGGCAAGACGTCGTACGCCGGCGCCAGCTTCAGGCGGCCATTCTCGAGCGGGTTCACGACCAACAGGGAGTGGTTCTTCTCGTGGTCATCGGTGTTGTCAACCAGGATGTTGAAAACCATGCGACGGAAGAGCTCGCGCGCGTCTCGTTGGTTGATGTCGTCCTGGGTGATGCCGACCCGGCGGAGGATTCGCGCCAGTTCGGGGTAGCCCATCTCTGGCTCCTCGCCCGATGCGGTGGCCGCCCGAATAGCAGTGCCGGCCGAGATGCTGTGAATTCGCCGACCCTGTTCGCGGTCGAAGCGGCGAATGGCGATCGCGTTCGCCCCGAGGAGGTGGATGACCAGCGTCTTGGCTACCGTGATGCCCGCGCGCTCGGCCAGCGTCATCGTCGCGTGCTCAATGAGCGGCGCGTCGACGGGCTCGTTGTTGAAGAACTTGATAACCCATTGCTCGCCGTCAATGTCGATGAGCGCCTTGGGCTTCGCGCCACCGAGCGGACTGCCGCCGCCAGCAATAATCTTTGCTTCCAGGGCGGTGATGGGCTCCGAGGCCTCAATCTTGGCCACCACCTCACTGAGCTGTTGCGCAGCCTCTAGCCGAGGAAGCGGACTCACGGCTCGCGGGCTGTAGGTACTCGACGACGTGGAAACACCAAGCGCGCCGAATCGGTCGTCTCCAGCGTAGTACAGGTACTCCATCATGGAGAGGCGCTTGGGCTTGTCCACGAAGCGAATGACCTTCTCGCCCCAACAGTCCGGCCGTGCGTCGTCGATCGCGCCGACCGCGCGCTGCGCATCGGTCGCCAAGCGGCCTGGCGGCAAGAACTCGTTGTCGACGAGAGGGAGGTCCTCGCTCAGAGCGAACCCGTTAGCCAGCCACTCCTCGCCGTAGTGCAAGGAGACCCCCTTGCCGGCGGTGACCAGTTTCAATGCGCCGACGTAGCGCGGTGTGGCCGGGTCACCCAGGTACCAGAGGTACAAGTCGTCCAGACGCATCTCAGCCCTTTGCCCGGTTCGTGTGCACGCGTGCTTCCGCCGCGGCCTGGGCGCGTGCGCGACCCAGTTCGACGGCCTCACGGATGTCCATCTCGATGGCGCCTTGGTCGTGCTCGGGCGCTGCGAGATTTCTCAGCTCGCCGTCGCGCTTGATGAGCCAGAGCGCAGTCGCGACGATGCCGATGCCCACAGACGGGTCACCGGCTTCGAGCCGTTGCAGCGTGGGCACAGACACACCCATCCGCTTCGCCCAGGTCCTCAATGACTCTTTGCGGCGCAAGCGGGCCACAGCTAGGTCGGCACCGAGCTTCTCGATGGCGGCAGCAGTCGCCGGCGGGAGCTGCAGGAGGGCACGCGCAGTTTTAGGCATACACATAGAGTATATCGAAATAGGCAATTTAGTCAATATCTATGTGTACGGTAAAGAGAGGTCCGTGTCTGTTCAACGTACCGCTCCAGCAGATTCGGCGCCATAGGCTGGCTGTGCACCGAATCCGTGGTGACTCTTTTCGGGCGCTTGCAGACCGGGCGTAAGCCCTGATGTGGGCAGGCTACGCCGCACGCGTTCAGCCCCCACCGACTGGCCTTGGGCGCGCAACTGCCGCACGACGCGAAGCCCCAGCCTGAAAACAATCGCCAACGTTGGCATGTGCTCACCGCGCTCGATGGTGTGCGATCGCCAATCCCGGCCAGATTGGCCGGTGTTTCCTCGGCAATGCCGTACATCATCCGGCGGGCGCGCACTGCGCCACCGAATGCCTGCGCCAAACGAGGATCGAAAGTGGTTGCGCCGACAGGCCGGCCGCGCTGAAGGGATGGTTTCTGCATGGGCAGAAGCACGGCCCGGCAGCACTTTTCGAACCAAGCTGGATTTATCCCCTTCCGCTTGTTGCCGATAGGACATTAGCAGCACGTCTTATGGAGAGAAGAGAGCGTGGGTGTCGTTGCAAGGTAGCACTTGCATATTGGACCAGCGCTCAGCAGACCGGAGGGAAAATTGAAGAAGAAGGACGCATTGGCGCCATTGGATGTCAACCAACTGTCGAACGACGTGCCGTTAGCCTTGCACGCAAACTGGCTGCGAGCGCAGGCAACTGGCGAGACGGACCTGGACTACGACCGCTGGCTGGAGGGTCAACTCTGGCCGCGTGCGCCCGTCGAGTGCGTGTACCGGCAGGGGCAGGCGGTATTTAGGCTTCAGCACCGCAGCTGCTATCAGGTTCAGGATCCGATCCGCGGCATGCGGGATTTCCGCTGCTTGCTGGACGGCCAGTTTCCCTTTGTGTCGTTTGTACGCGCGCAGGGGTTGAGCCTGCCGTGGCTTACCATCGCCGGATTGTTCTCGGTCGACGAACTGGTGTCGTTGCAGCAAGTGGCGCGTTAGCGGTCTCCGAAGACAATGAAGCCCGGCTTGACCGGGCTCTCTAAGGCTCAAAAGAGATAGTGAATCATGCGCGTTTCCATCTATAGGGTGGACTCATGTGCTCGGGGTCCCCGCTGTGTTCGCGTCGGCAAGCTCGGCGGGATCGGCCCGACTCGCCTCCCGTGTAAAGACGTGCGCGTCGCTCCCGGTGCCGATGGCGGCAACGCGCGAGATGCGGCTCTCAAGGTTCGCATTCAGGCCAAGCCGGATTGTGCCAGCGTAGAAGATCTCGCCCTTGACGCGGCCATTGATCAGCAGCGTGCTTCGGGCGGCAACGTCGCCCTCCACGATGCCGTCCACGATCACATGATCGCCTTCAACCTTGCCACGCACGATACCGCCGCTGCCGACATGAAGCAGTCCGGCGGACGAGGAGAGGTTGCCGTCAATCAGGCCGAGGCAGGTGATGCCGTGGTCCGCGGCCACGTCTCCGTGGATGCTCATTCCACGATTGAGCACGCTAAAGATGGGAGTGTCTTTCATCGTCGGTCGGCTCAGAACAGCTTTATCTCGGATGCGGCGTTTGCGCGATGCGCAGGAGGGGCCTGGGGCGCGGCGTTCGCCTGTGCTGGGGCCGGCTCGACCTTGCGCACGACAGGCGAGGTCGCTCGAGCCACCGGAGCCTGGCTTGGCTGAGGGCGGGACACCGGCGCAATCACTGCCGCGGGCGGCTGTGCAACTTGCTGCACCAGTTCCGCACCCTTAGCCGGGACTTCGCCAGGTTGGGCGGCACTGTAGCCGGCCCGGTTCATCGGTGCGGTATCAGTCGTTGCGGGACTGGACGCGGCAGCGATGGCCAACACCGGAGTTTGACCCAGTTCCGGCGCGTCCTGCGTGCCCTCGGCCTTGACGGGCACCGCGGTCCCAGGCTTTGCCGCATCCGTTGTTCGCCCATGCTGCCAGTTGGCGACGGACATACCGAGGGCGCCTGCCGCCACGATGCCGACCACGATGCTGGCAATTTGGCGGATGTTTCCGGCGCGGCCGGCCCACCGTCGGGTCGCACTCGCGGCGGCAAAGGCGGGCGGGGGCAACAGCCGGCCGGCAGGATTGTGGGACGTGGTTTGCGCCTCAATGGTGAGGGGGGCGTGCGCGAACTGCTCGTGCAGGCGCTGGATATCTCGAATGTCCACGGTGCTCCTTGGGGTTCGGAAGGGAGGGAATGGAATTGGGGCTCAGGCGGGAAGGCGGCTGCCGTCATCGGCAAACCGGTCGTTGTCCGGAATGCAGAGGGTGTGAATCGTATTGAGGCGCCGGCCTGCGATATCGAGCTGCGTATCGCGTTCTGTGCCGGAAATGGAGCGCCCGACGTGCGCGAACAGCGTGGCCGAGGCGAGCTTGTCGTACTGGCCCAGCAGGCGTAGCAGTCGCCCGGCGAGCGCATTGGGAACCTCCAGGACGACGGATTCGTACCCGATCGAAAACTCAAGTTGATTCTTCGACGCGAGCCAATCGTTCACGCGACTGAACCAGACCTCAGCCTCTCGGAAGGCCTCATCGAGCGCCTTGACCTTGCCGCCTCGCGCGACAGAACATTTGGCCGCGCAAAAATTATAGTCATCGTGCAGGAAACGGCGCGTAAAGACCGAGGAGAAAGACACCTCAACCTTCGTCGTGGTCTCGGGCACGATGCGCGAGATGCGGTCCTCGCTGATGAGCCGCGTGATGGGCTTGAGGCCGGTGTCCGGTGCG